>CAYPKH010000065.1:0-8243 GCA_964411245.1 uncultured Nitrospina sp. | reverse complement strand
GCGTGGCTCAGGACCACACCCTTGGGGGTTCCTTCCGACCCCGAGGTGAACAGGACCACGGCTGGGCTGTCGGGATTCTGGTTGGGACAGACCCGGGAATAGTAGGCCTGCGGGAAGAACCCGCCAAAAAAGCCCGTAACTTTTTCGGCCCAGGTTATTTTTTTGGCGAACTCCTCCAGGTAAATGACCTGTATGCCCGCTTCCTGGATGGCCTGCACGGTTTCTTCGAGGTTGGCGTTGTCCACGAACCGCCGCGAGGTGAATACGGTTTTAATCTGCGCGGTCTCGCACGCGGTAATGATATTGCGCTTTCCGACGGAAAAATTCAGCATGGCGGGAACTCTGCCGTAAGCCTGCAGGGCGAAAAACATGATGACCGTGCTGACCATGTTGGGAAGCAGAACTCCAACGAATTCCCCGGTTTGGGTGATATGGGAAACCGATTTACCCAGGATGAAACATTTGGTGAGGAGGTGGTCGTAGGTGACCGGGTCCCGTTGCACGTCTTCGGCGATGACGTGGCTGGCGCCATGGGTGGCTTTGGCGTCCAGTAACGACTGGAACAGGGGGGTGCGGTAATTGCTGGCCTGGAACATCATCAGGGTCATCATGTCATACAGCTGTGTGCCCGCAATGTTCCTCCGGGCGGCGCCTTTGATGGTATCGGGGATGTCGATCTTCTGGGGTTCCAGGATGGTGAGCGTGATCTGGGGAAACCAGCGCCTACGGAATTTACCCTTCAGCCGGGAGAAGGGCGTGTATTGGGCGCCCTCGATCCGCACCGGAAGAATGTGGGCTTCCGATTTGTCGGCGACCATTCCCGATCCTTCGTACACTTTCATCAGAGCGCCGGTGACAGTGATCCGCCCCTCGGGGAATATCACCACATGGGTTTTATCCTGAATGGATTCGATGAGCGACTTGGTGGCCATGGGATTGGTGGGATCGAGGGGAAACGTTTTTATTAAATTGATGAAAGGTTTGACCAGCCAGTGTTTAGCCACCTGGGTGTTGATGGCGAACGTCAGTTTGGAAGGAAAGTACGTGGCGATCAGGGCGGCGTCCAGAAACGATAAATGATTGGCGATGATGATGACCTTTTCCTTCTGAATGGCCCGGTAGTTTTCCATACCCCGGATCTCGACTTTGTATAAAACGTTGAAGATCCAGTAAAGAATGGATTTGAGCAGAGACGCCGGAAGAAGCTGGCAGGCATAAACCGCGACGGCGGTGTTCGCAAACGCCAGGGTCAGGAAAACCTGGGTGACGTCGAATCCCAGGGTCAGCATGAGAACCGTGGCGGCGGCGGACATCACCATGAACAGGGCGTTCAATACATTATTGCTGGCGATGGTGCGGGACCGGTAGGTGGATTCGCTTCGGGACTGGATGATGGCATACAGAGGAACAATGTAAACGCCGCTGCAGACACTGATCATGAACATGTCGCCCAGGATGCGCCAGCTGGATAAATGCGAGAGAAACTCGCCCGCGCCGATCAACTCCTTACCGACGTTGATGAAACTCTGTTGGCTGGCAAAATAAAGGTCGACCGTGAACAGGGATACCCCGATGATCCCCAGAGGAACAAAGGTGGCTTCCACCTCGCCCTTGAGCATCTGGTTGCACAACAGGGAGCCGGTGCCGACGCCCACCGTGAACATCGCCAAAAACAGGGTGACCAGTTGCTCGTTGCCGCCGATGATGTCTTTGGCATAGGTGGGAAATTGCGCGAGAAAGGTGGCTCCCACCAGCCAGAACCAGGAAATGCCGAGAATCGACAGAAAAATTTCGCGGTTCCGGCGGCAATGGGACACGATCACCCAGGTCTCACGGATGAAATTGTAATCCACCTTGAGTTCCGGCGAGGCGGGCTTTCCCTCGGGGATATAAAAACTGCTCACCCATCCCAGAAAGGCCACCAGGATGATCATGGTGGAGATCAGTAGAATGCCGTTCTCGGTGAGAACCAGCAGGCTTCCCAAAATGGTCCCGATCAGGATGGAGACGAAGGTGCCTGCTTCGATCAATCCGTTGCCCCCAATCAGTTCGTCCTTTTCAATTTTTTCCGGAAGGATGCCGTATTTGATCGGGCCGAAGAAACTGGATTGGGCGCCCATCAGAAACAGGACGGCCATCAGGAACCCGAAGCTCTCCATCATAAAACCGATGGTGGCCCCGATCATAAGGACGATTTCCACCAGCTTGATGATTCGAATCAGAAACGTTTTTTCATATTTGTCTGCCAGCTGACCCGCGGTGGCTGAAAACAGAAAGAAGGGCAGGATGAATATCCCCGCGGCCACGGTGACCATGATTTGCGGATTGAGGCCGACTTTCTCCGCGGTGACGTAGGTGATCAGAATCACCAGGGCATTTTTGTATATATTGTCATTGAACGCGCCGAGAAACTGGGTGATGAACAGGGGAAGAAAACGCCGGGTTTTGAGGAGATCAAACTGGTTGTGGAACATGAAGGGACCTGGAAATGAATGGAAGATCGGAATGAAAAGCGGATTCCGCTGACAAATCAATCACCCTAACCTGACTGATATTTTAGCATTATTCGGTTTCACTTTTGGAAGACGTTTTGTGAGACGGATTTTTTCCAGCGCGGCCCGGTTTCCCGGTTTGACTTCCGGCGCCCGCCATGATTATAGTCTTCACAAGCCGGCGAGTCCCCGCCCTTCGCCGGCAACGTTTTTCAGGGATTTCCTGTAGCGTATTTTTTGAGATTCGGGAGTTGCCCCGTTGTCCATCCTCAGTATCGGCCTCATTCTTTTGTCTTCCCTGTTTCACGCCGTGTGGAATGTGTTGACCCAGACCAGCCGCAACTCCAGCCTGCTGTCGGGATTGAAGGGGGTGTGGATCATGGTTCTGGGACTCAGCTTATACCTTTGGAAGGGGAGCGAATTTTTCCCGCCCCAGATCGGACTGTGGATTGTTTTGTCCGGACTTTTACACGGACTGTACATTCTGAGTCTGTCCAAGGCCTACAGCGTTCAGGATATCTCATATGTGTACCCGATTGCGAGGTCGGCCCCGGCATTCGTTCCCGCGTTTGCCTGGTTTTTGCTGGGAGAGCGATTAGGACCGGCGTCCTTTCCGGCCATTGCCCTGATCCTGCTGGCGGTGTACATCCTCCATTTTGACGGACACCTGATCCGGGGTTTTAAAAACCTATGGGATGCCCTCCTGCACAAGGATTTGCGTTGGGCCTTCATCACCCTCGCGCTGGTGGTGGCGTACAGTCTGGTGGACAAACGCGGGATGGAGTTGTTCGTCCTGTACCGCCCTGATGAAAAGTTTGCCAACGGGCTCAAGTTTTTCTTCGCCGAAGCCATGATCGGGTTTTCCCTGTGCAACCTGGTTCTGTTCTGGCAATACCCCCGGCGGGAAATTGTGAGTGTCTGGCGGGCCGAATGGCTGAGGGGACTGGTGGCGGGGGCGGCGACGATCGGGTCATACGGCCTCATTTGCGTGGTCCTGCAATCCGAACCGGTGAGCCAGGTGGTGGCGGTACGTCAGACCAGCGTGCTGATGGTGGTCGTTTGGGGATGCTGGAAGCTGGGCGAACCGTTTGGAAAACAAAGAATTCTCGCCGCCGGTCTGACCGCCCTGGGCGTCGGTTTGATGGCGTGGGGTTGACTCCCATGATTAAAAAGATTTAATGTCCATATCCGGGATGGACTTATATAATAAAAGCGAGGTCCCGGGAAGGGACCGGCCTCTTTAAGAAAATTCAATTCCCGATTGTCGAGGTGTTGTGTGAGATTTCTTTCGATTCGATTGATCCTAAAGCTGGCCGTGGCGGGCTGGTTGATTTTTTCCTGGACGTCGGCCGATGGCGCCCAGCGCGATTCCCGCACCCTGATCCTGGATAACGGGATGAAGGTTCTGCTCATGCACGATCCCGATGTCGACCGGAGCGCCGCGGCCCTGTCGGTAGGCGCCGGGCATTTGTATGACCCGTGGGAAAAGCAGGGCCTGGCCCATTATCTGGAGCATATGCTGTTTTTGGGAACCAAAAAATATCCCAAAGTGAGTTCCTTTAAGGATTATCTCAACATCCACTCCGGCCGGAGCAACGCGTATACCGGAGGGGACATCACGAATTATTTTTTCCAGTCCAGCCATGAGGCGTTTGAAGGCGCGTTGGACCGTTTCAGCGGTTTTTTCAGTGCGCCGCTGTTCGATAAGAAATATGCCGAGCGCGAAGTCAACGCGGTCGACAGCGAGTTCGAAAAAAACCGTTTGCAGGACGGCTGGCGGACCAATCATCTCGTCAATCAAATTACCGAGAAGGGGCACCCTCTGAGAAAATTCGGGATCGGCAACAAGGACACCCTGGCGGGCGACAACCGGGCCATGCTCCTGGCGTTTCACCAAAAATATTACATGGCCTCGAACATGCGGTTGGCGGTTCTTTCCAAACTTTCCCTGTCGGATCAGGAACAACTGGCCCGGAAATATTTTGCCGATATTCCGGATCATCCCGTGGATAAACCGTTCGTGAGCTCCGATTACCGCAAGCCGCTGAACGGCAAATACCGGTTTATTCAAATCAAGACCATTAAAGACACGCGGTCGTTGAGTCTCGACTTTCCCACCATCAAACTGCACGACTATTTGGACAGCAAACCGGCTTCGGTGGTGGCTTCCGTCATCGGTTATGAGGGCAAGGGTTCTTTGCTGTCCAAGTTGAAAGAGGAAGGCCTCGTGTTGGGCCTGTCCGCGGGAGGAGGATACAGCCACCCGAATCTTTCTTCGTTCGAAATTACGGTGAGTCTCACCCAAAAAGGTGAACAGGAATATCAACGGGTGATGGAACTGATATTCGCCTATATCGAGATGCTCCGCAATACGGGTATAAGGGAATACACCTTCCAGGAAAATCAGGCCATGGCGCAGATCGATTTCGACTGGAAAAGCCCGCGGGAAGGCATGGGCTATGTGGCCGGGCGGGCGGCCCAGATGCAGAGTTATCCGCTGGCAGAAATCGAAACCTTGCCGTACCTGATCAAAAAATACGAGCCCGATGCCTACCGGGCGATTCTGGAAAGCCTGAAACCTGAAAATATGTTGGTCAGCCTGCGGAGCCAGAAGGTGGAAACCAATAAGGCGGAAAAATATTTCGGCACCGAATACGCTTTCGAGGAAGTGAGCGGCGAATCGTTCCAACGGCTGGCAAATCCCCCTCGGGTCGACAGGATGACTTATTCGGAACGAAACAATTTCATTCCCTACGATCTGGCTTTAATCGAAAACAAACCGGTCACCGTGCGGGATGACGCAAACGCCAAAGTCTGGTTCCAATTCGACGACCGCTTCAAGCAACCCAAAGTGTTCATCCGGTTTCTGATTGAAACGCCTCTGGTTTATGACACGGTGGAGCATCTGGCACGATCCAAAATGTATGACGTCGCCCTGCATGAGGGATTGAATGAAATCACCTATCCTATTTCCCTGGCCGGTTTGTCCTACAGCCTGGGCATTGAGAAGCGGGGCCTGACCCTGTCGGTCGGCGGCTATTCCGAGAGAACCATGGATTTGCTCCGGCTGGTGGCAAAAAACCTGAAACAGGTTCGCATCGATGAAGAAAAATTCAGGAACCTCAAGGAATCCGTTATCCGCAGTGTGGAGAATCGCAAGCTGGGGCAGGCGTATTCGCGGGCGTCTTATTACAACCGCCAGCTCTGGATGGTCAAGCAATACAATGAACCGGAATTGATCGCCGCGTTAAAAGCGGTGACCCTGAATGACATCCGGGAGTATGCGTTAAAACTTTATGAGAAGGTGTTTATCAGCGGTGTGGTGCACGGTAACTGGACCGCGGCACAGGCCCGCAACAGCCTCGATATGGTGCTGGAGGAAATCAATGGCCGGCCCCTGCCGGAAGCCGAGCGGTACAAGGAAGTCGTTGGAATTCTCGATCCGGGTGAAAAGATCCGATTTTCCCGGAAAATTGCCGACAACAACAACTCCCTTTATTATTCCTTGCAAGTGGGGGATCGCAGTTTTGAGAAGCAGGCACGCATTTCGCTGGTGGCTTCCATCGTCGAGAGCGATTTTTACACCCAGATGCGGACCAATCAGCAGTTGGGCTATATCGTGTGGAGTTTTCAGAACCGGGTGGAAGAACGGTTGTTTTTCAAAATGATCATCCAGTCCGCCGAATACGGTCCCTTTGAACTGCAAAAACGCGTGGAGGCCTGGATGGGAACCTCCGGCAGGTTGCTCAACGAACTGTCCGACGAAGAATTTGAAAAGCACCGGAACAGTCTGATAGTGTCACTTGAGAAAAAAAGCGACAGCATCGCCGAAGTGGCAGGGGAATTGTATTATCATGCCATCGACGAAAAAGGCGACTTCGATTACAAAAAGAAACTGGTCAAAGCTGTAATGAAAGTCAAAAAAGAAGAGGTTATCAAAACCGGTCTGAGAATTTTCCAGGATCCCCAAGTGGCCCGCACGGTGATCCTCATGCGTTCCCGGAGCAATAAGGACGAGGTGCCTGCAGATGTTTTGACCACGGTGAAACAGTTTAAAGAGAGAAAAGCCAAACACGCGGGAATGGCAAAATAAAAGAGGTCTTGAACCACCCAATGCGGCAAACTTATAAGCTTGAATTATTAATTAAATTAATTATTTAGACTATAAAATCCAGATTTTATTTTAAGCGAGAAAACCTTCTTGCCCCTAGCCGGTAAGAAGGTTTTTTATTGCGATGGGTCAGCCGAATTGAATTTCGGACTCCAGGTTGGGAGACACTGGTTGGGGCGTTCCGGCGTCCCGGACGTACCCGGCTGTATTTTGAGCGTTCAGCTGGCCGAACAGGAGATGAAATTTGCCCTCGAGCTCTTTGCCGATTTCGCTCCTGATATCCTCCGGCAGATTCCAAAACTTGGATTTGAACGGGCCGAATCCCTTTTTGCGGGTTTTGTAAATAAATTGCTCTTCGGTCATGCCGGGTTTTTTCTCATTGGCGAAGTGTTCGTGCAGGTGGGCGTAGATTTCCTTTTTAAAGTTCGCCGGCAAATGTGGACTTTCATAAATCATGTTCTGAAAATCCGTGGCCAGGTGAATTTCCGCCGTTTCCAGTTCGGGAAATTTGTGGAACAACTCCGAGGGCAGGGTAGAGGCTCCGTGTTGCACTGCGCCGGCGAGATGATACTGCTCCCGTGAAATGCGCGACAGGTTTTCAAGAGCGTCGAAGTCCAGTTGAACCTCCGCCACGGATCCGTCCGGCAGGGGAACACCACCGTGACTGGTTCCCGTTTGGATGGAAATTTTGCTGATTCCCTTGAGCTTGGGATCGATCTGGGCCAATTGCTCGTTGAAATTATCCATGTACGCCCGCAGTTCAGCTTCGTTACTGTTTTCCTTGCCGACTTCGCCGATTTCCCCTCCTACTGAAACAGTGACGCCCGCCGGTTCATGTTCCCGGACAAACGAGGTCAACTCCACGCCCACTTCATAATTCAGCTGTTGTTGCTCGTTGACGTCCTCAAAATCGAGGGAGACCAACGTCGAGGTGTCGATGTCGATATTGTAAAACCCGGCGCTGATGGCCTCGCGGATGAGATCCTTGATCCCCTGGACCTCCTTATCCCGGTTTTCTTGGAATTTTCCGGCATTGATCTGGAAATGGTCACCTTGGACGAAAACGGGGCCGCGGAATCGTTCGCGGATCGCCGCACCCAGGATCACCGCAATCAATTCATGAGGCCTCTGGAAGGTGTAGCCGATTTCCGATTTGGCGATTTCAAAAATGAAAGCACCGCAATCGGTATCTTTGGCGGTCCGGAAAATGGCACGGGTCATCTCGTAAGGCAATCCCCGGATATTGAGGGCGGGAACCGTGTATCCTTTGTTCTTACCCAGGCCGCGGGCTTTATAAAGGTCCTGAATCGAGGCGGGGACGATTCCCAGCAATTGGGCGACGGACTTGATGATGTACCGGCAATGTCCGCGGATCTCTTTATTTTCATTCAATACCGAATTTTTGACCAAAATGTCCAAAGGGGCGCCGATCAGCTTATCTTCATTTTCCAATTGAACCAAGGCCCCATTGGCCAGGCCGATGATTCCTTGCAGATGCCGGGTCAGGTCCTCTTTTCCGGAAAATAACATCAGGGGTCTCCTCTATGGGCCTAAAGGCTTTTTTATCAATAAGATAAACCCTAAATCGCCCCAACCGTTGGAATAGGTGTGTGTTTGATTGATTGAAGTCAGTCCGGATT
>CAYPKH010000064.1:0-8279 GCA_964411245.1 uncultured Nitrospina sp. | reverse complement strand
ATATTCGAATCCGATGTGACATCTCTGGCCTGCACCTCCTCGCCCTTTTTCTGCATGATGGGCATGGCCTCCTTCAGATTCGTGGTGGCCAGCGTAAAGGAAATATCGGTGTGGCCCTCGGCGCTCACGTTCTGGATGATCATGTCCACCGAAATGGAGGCGTCGGCCAGCGCGTTGAAGATGTTGGCGGCGATGCCCGGCTGATCCGGCACACCCATGATGGTGATTTTCGATTGATCCGTGTCATGCATCACTCCGGATACGACCGGTTGTTCCATATCGGGATTCTCCTGAATAATCCGGGTCCCCTCATCCGTTTCATCGAAGGTGGAGCGGACCACAATCGTCATATTAAAATTGTTGGCATACTCGACACAGCGGATTTGCAAGACCTTGGCGCCCAGGCTGGCCATTTCCAGCATTTCGTCAAAGGATACCATATTCAGCTTGCGGGCATTCGGCACGATGCCTGGATCGGCAGTATACACCCCTTTAACGTCGGTATAAATTTCGCACACATCGGCGTCCAATGCCACCGCCAAAGCGACGGCGGAGGTGTCGGACCCGCCCCGCCCGAGGGTGGTCACGTCGCCCATCTTGTTGACCCCTTGGAACCCGGCGCACACCACCACGTGATTGGTCTTCAGGATATCGAGTGCGCGGCTGGCATTGATTTCCCGGATACGGGCGCGGGTATGGGTGCCGTCGGTCAACAGCCCCATCTGCCGCCCGGTCAGGGCCACCGCCGGACAGTCCATACTGTGCAGGGCGATCGAAAGCAGGGCGCTGGAGATGCGTTCGCCCGAGGACAACAACAGGTCGATCTCCCGATGATCGGGACGGTCGCACAACTCATGCGCCATCGCCAACAGCTTGTCGGTTTCCCCGGCCATGGCGGAGACCACCACCAGCACGTTCTTGCCCGCGTCGCGGCTTTTCTTGACCCGCCGGGCGACGTTGCGGATTTTGTCCAGCGTGGCCACGGAGGTACCGCCGTATTTCTGTACGATCAGGTTGCCGCTCATAATTTGCCCTGCAGGAACGCTTCGATCAAAGCCGGGCCGGATTTGAAATGCTCCGACCCGCTCAGCACGATTTCCTCGTCGAACCGTTCCACCGCATCCGCCCCCCGGGTTGAGGGATAGGCAACGAACGGAACCGGATCTTTCGTATAGCGCATCAGGTTCACTGAGCTCATATGGTTCTCCACCAACAGCAGGGTGAGATCCCCGTTTTCCTCCACCGCATCCAGCAAGGGCCCTGCCACTTCCCGGTCGATATCCTCGATGGTGAGAATCACGTCGTCGATGTTGCCGTGGAGCGAAGGCACTTCGGCGGACGCGACGTGCAGAAACACCACGTCCCGGGTGGCCAGTGCGTCCAGCGCCGCGGTCACTTTGGCCCGGTAGTCCGTATCGGGGAAACCGGTTGCGCCCGCAACCTCCGGGGTGAGCATTCCGGCGGACTGAGCCATGCCCTTCATCAGCAGGGAAGCGGTGATTACCGACCCTTCTTTCCCGAATAGTTCGACGAAGGCCGGCAGGGTTTCCCGTTGGCCGTTACCATTGCCCCAGAACCAGACGCTGTTGACCACGTCATCGCCGTTTTTGGCGCGCGCCTGGTTGAACGGATGATTGTGCAGAATGATCTGCGCCTGGTTCATCAGATAGACCAGCTCTCGTGTCCCATCGCCCTGCGGCATATGCTTGCGGATGCCTTCGCCGACCAACTCGTGCGGCGGTACCAGGAGTTCGGGTAGAGACGCGCTTTTCATCACCATCAGGTTGTGATACCCGGCGCCGGGATGAAACGTCACCGCGTCCGGTATCTGTTCCTGGAGAGCTCCCAACAGCAGGCGCGCATTGTCCGCGGACAACTGCCCGGCGGTGAAATCCTTCAGAATCATGTCGTTGTGGCTGGATTGCAGGATGATGAAATCACAGCACAACGGCATCTCGTCGTCCTTCAACTCAACTCCCAGGGCCTGGGCCTCGAAACGTGCCGGGCCGAGGTTGTACCGTGCCGGGTCATAACCCAGCAGGGACAGGTACGATATCTCGTTGCCAGCCGGCACATCCTCAGGGATGGTGCGTACAGAGCCGCATCGCCCCTGTGCCGCCCACCGGTCCAGGTTGGGGGTATCCGCCAACTGCAGGGGCGTTCGATTGTCTTTTGCGGCAATCGGCTGATCGCTCAGCCCATTGCACATAAGTACCATATATTTCATAGTCTTAGAAGAGATTCAGGTTGGTGAGCGGGGTGCAATTGGAATTATAGCGTAAATCCTCGGGAATTCCACGACCAAAGGCTCTGCAACACTCATATTTTTAGCAGGAAAGCGGGATGATTTTACCGCTCGATCAATCGAGCCCCTTCAACGGCGGAAGCAAGAATCCCCCCGCTCCTGAATTGATTTACATCCGATGTCATTTTAACCTTGCCTTTATCCGGCCGATCCGTTCCAATTTGAAGTATACGTATAGGGTGTGGGTTCCGGTCGGGAATCCGGAGAGCTTCCGGGCCGGCTCCCACTAAAAATGTAATACCTTACACATCAGTAGATTATGGGGAGACCCTGATTCTTCTCGTAGACTGCTTTTTGAGTAGGGAGCCGGTTGGAAAAGAAACCGTTCCGCATTTTGAGTCGAAACCTGGGGGGCAGGACCATCGACCAATTCTTAATCACGCCAAAATAAAACCGTTGCAGACGGATGAACGGCCGGTACCGGTGCGGATCGATACCGCCTCCTGGCTGGACTGGCGAGTGGCCATCCTGCTGGCCCTGCCGTTTTTCATCGCCTTCGGTTGGGCCCCCGGCCGTTGGCCCGTCGCCGCCGTGAACCCGGGTGGGGCCAATATTCTCCTCCATTTTGCCGGGTATTACCTCGCGGTATTTTCCTTTTACGGTCTATTGTCCTCTATCGTGAGCAAACAAACCGCGTTCTGGGGGGCGTTGTTCATGGGTCTGGATCCCTGGTTCCTGTACTCGCTGGGTGAAGGGATGTCCTATGGCATTGCCATCGCCTGGGCACTCGGGGCCGCCGCCGGGCTGGTCTGGGCGGCGAAGTCGCGGCGATGGATCGTCCCCATGCTGCTGTCCGGTCTGTTATTTTCCGCCGCGGTGAACGCCCATCTATTCAGCCTGACCTACCTGCCGGTTCTGTATTTGACTTTCCTCTATCTGAACCATGAAAACCAAAACCCTCCGGTGCTAAGGGGTTTGGCGTGGTTCGTCACCGGAGCGGTGCTGGGCGGTGTTTTTCTGTTCGATCCAAACAGCCTGACTCAGGCTGTTGGAATTTTTATTGAGCAGACCGCGGGCGGCGCACACAATAATTTTGCCGAGGCGTTTTCCCTGGCGCAACTGCCTTCAATGTTTTATCTGCATATCATGACGGCGGTCTGGTTGCTGAGCGCCGTCCTGTTGTTCACCGCCAAAGGACCTCATGCCGGTTTCGCGGCGTACTGGTCTTCGCCGTTGACCCGACCGTATGGATTTTGCCTGTCTCTGTGTTTTATTTACGGGCTGATGATTTTGACGATGGAGTTCGGTTTTGGGCTGAGCCTGCTGGCCACCCCGCCGTACGCCGGATTCTGCCTGCCGATGGCTTATATGGGACTGGCCGGGGTGCTGGAACGGGGCGCCTTCGCGCAGGAACGGTCGCACCGTCTCGCCGCGGCGTTGTTTTTATCGTCCCTGACCCTGTTTTCCTATCAGGCGATGCAGTCGATGTTGACGAATGGGTTGGCCAACCAGTACCTGTGGGCCGTGCTGCTGTTCTGGATGGTCTGCCTCGTTCTGCTCTGGCAATTGCCCGCGATACGCAGGATCGAGTACCGCCGCGCCACCGCTGTCGTCCTGTTGCTGTTGGCCGGATTTTTTCTGACCGGACACGACAATCCGGTGTGGAAGAAAAACGGGTCTGGCGAATCCCCGCCTCAACTGACCCAGGCCACCGGGAAATCCTAAGAGTATACCCGGTAGTCGATGTGGGGGAAGATGTTGTCCTTCGACTCGATATCGGCCAGCCAGTTTTTATTGATCCTGCCCTTACGAATTTCCTCATACAGGCGGTTGAAGCGGAGGAGGTGATCCTTGGTGCGTTTCACCGCATAGTCGACCATCGTTCCGGCGAACATGATGAACGCCCAGTCGCTCGCCTGCGCCAGTAACAATTCCCGCGCCGCCTGGTTGAGCGCGCGTTCCTCCAGGCCTGTCGCCTGCGGATTCCGTTGTGCCAGCTCTATCATCCTTTCCGCCGCCTTGTGCAGGTGACGGTAGATCCAGTCGTTTTTGTCGCTTATCCAGTGTGCGTGATACCCCTTGAGGCCCCAACTGGAGGCCGCCGGGGTGGCGCAGGGGTTTTCCGGATGGCGTTTCAGATATTCCCTCGGCGTGATGAGGTCCACCACTTCCTGATCGCCGGCGATTTTGCGTAACAGAAAGTTGAGCCATTCGGGTCCCTCGTACCACCAGTGGCCGAACAATTCAGCATCGTAGGGAGCGACAACGATCGGCGGGCGATCCATCCGGCCCGCCAGGCGATCAATCTGCCTCTGCCGGTTGAACAGAAAATCGCTGGCATGCGCCGCCGCCTTGGCCTTGGCGTGTTTCGGCTGGTACAGCTCCTTGAGATCCGTCGGCCCGGTGATGCGGTGATACTTGAAGCCGGTCATTTTGCGGTCGCCGGTGGCGGCGATGTAGGGATGGATGTAGGCGTAATCGAGATCGAACCCGATGTCCCGGTAATAATCGCGGTAGTCGGGATGGCCGGGGTAGCCTTCCTCGGAACTCCACACCTGTTTGGAGGATTCCGCATCGCGCCCGAAGGCGGCCACGCCGTTGGGACAGAGCACCGGGGTGTGCACGCCGTACGGCGGCCGGGCGTCGGCGTTTAGCAGGCCGTGCGTGTCCACGAAGAAATAGCCGAGCCCCGCTTCCGCCAGAAATTGTTCGAGGTCCGGCTGGTAGGCGCATTCCGGGAGCCAGATTCCGGTAGGCCGGACGCCGAGAAATTGTTCATGGGTCTGCACCGCCACCTGGATTTGCGCTCGCACCGCGTTGGGGACCACGGTCATCAGCGGCAGGTAGCCGTGGGTGGCGCCGCAGGTGATGATCTCCAGATGCCCCGCTTCCATGAAATCGCTGAACGCCCGGACCAGGTTGTGCCCGTAGCGGTGAACGAACAGGTCGCGCGCTGCGCCCAGTTTGTCGTGGTACATCCGGGCCAGCGGCTGAACGTCCGGTTGCCTGCGGGTGCGCTTGATTTCCTTTTTAGCCAGCTCCAGCGAACGGTCCAGAAACCGCACCGTGCGCTGTTGCAGCAGGTCGTCGCTCAGCATGGACAGCAGGGGCGGCGACAGGGTCATCGTCAGTTTAAACGGCACGCCGTCCTGCACCAGGCCGTCGAACACCTGAATCAGCGGGATATAGGTTTCGCTGATGGCCTGAAACAACCAGTCCTCTTCCAGAAAATCCTTATGCTCCGGGTGCCGGACAAAGGGCAGGTGGGCGTGCAGAACCAGCGCGAGGTAACCTTGGGTCATGGCCAGGGTCCTTTACCGGGATCGGGACGACGGTGGTTTGAACAAGCGGGTACCCCGCGGCGAGGTCAACGCTTCCGGGATCGGGGTTTTGGATCCCGGAAAGGCCGAACCGCCTTCAAAAAAAGCCGACTCTTTAAAAGACGCCGTACTCCGGGACGCGGTATCCGACGGATGATCCAGGGGCAGGATGACGGCATTCGATTCAGCCGTGGCGCGGAACCACCCGGAGGCATCCACCACGCCGATTTCCACGATGAACCGGGCACCCGGACGGGAAAGGTCGAGGTAATAACTGCCGTCTTGCACGTTGATGTCCACGTCGAAAAACGCGCCCTTTTCCACCACCGGGTGGAGCGGGGCGTTATACACCCGCAACACCCAGCGCGCAGCTTCTCCGCCGGGCGCCAGTTCGCGCATCCGTTTCGGATCCAGGTCCCAGTAGACGTAGGCCCGGTTGGGGTCGCGCGCCAGCACCACCAGCCGGTGATCGCCGTAGCGGTCGGGCAAACCGGTTTCTGCAGGCGGGGAGCTTGGGGCCGATCGCGCGGTCTTCTTCGCGTGGGTGGTTTTTCTTATTTGGGTGGAAGATTTCTTTTTGGTGGAGGATTTCTTCGCCGCGGCTTTGCTGGTTTTGCGTTTGGCCGGAGTTGTTTTGCGCACGGTCCTGGTTTTGGATGTTTTGGCGGTTTTCTTTTTTACGGCACTCGCGGGCTTGCGTTTTTTGGCGGCAGTTTTTGGTTTGGATTTTTTCTGCCCCTCGATTTTGCGCAGGCCTTTTTTGATGGCTTTCACCAGTTCTTCTTTCAGCAGGCCGGCCTTCACGGGAATTTTTTTGCGCCGGGCCAGCGCCGTTAACTGGGTCTTGGTCATTTTCCGGTAATCGGGTGTTTGCGCCATTGCTTGCCGTCCTGAGAAAATCCTGGTTTTTTTGCTGCGGGTTGACCGGTCCGCCCGGGTGATGCCACCCGGGATGATCGGGGGTTTTTGAATGGTTTTCAGTGGGCGTTGAGGACCCTTCTTTCGGAACCGGTTGCACCTCCACATATTTTACATGTTTTTTTTGTGGCGTATAGGGATTGAATTGCTTCTAATGATAAAAAGGGATAACATTGAAATAATTCAATCACCTGCAACCGTCCGCCGGATCGTTCAAAGGCGGCCCCTTGAGGGGTATATGTACGAAGTCAATCCCATTTGCAAGGACGGGAAACCGCTTGCCCTGAAGACCGGCGGTCATTTGCGCCTGGTGTTCATCGGCGTGGGGTCGGCTTTCGGCAAACAGCACCGCCAGTCCAACATTCTGGTGATCCAGGGGGATCACCATGTGCTGATCGACTGCGGCACGCAGGGACCCCTGGCGCTGAACGATCTCGGCCTGAGTGTGCGGGACGTGGACTGTTATTTTCCCACCCACAGCCACGCCGATCATATCGGCGGCTTCGAAGAAATCATGCTGATGAACCGGTACGGCCAGCCCCCGCGCCAGCCGAAATTGATCGTTCTGCGCGATTATCAGGACCTTTTGTGGAGCAAAAGCCTGTCGGGCGGCGCGGAATACTGCGAGGCCAACCAGGGCCGGTCGCTCCAGATCACCGACTTTTTCGACGTCCTGCGGCCCCGCACCATCGAGGCTTACGGACGTAAGTGCTGGATTATTCAATACGGGCCGATCGAGATGCTGATCATGCGGACCCGCCATTTTCCGGACAGCGCACTCAGTGTCGATGAGTCCCAGTGGTGTTCCGGCGTGTTCATCAACCAGAAAGTGTGGATTTCCGGCGACACCATGTTCGACCGGGAATACCCCGAGCGATTCAGCCGGGAAGCGGAAGTGATGTTTCACGACTGCCAGTTGTTTCAGGGCGGCATCCACGCCTCTTACCAGGAGTTGATGACCTTGCCCCGGGAAATCCGGGAAAAGATGTACCTCTATCATTTTGGGGATGATTGGGACCGTCCCGAAAGCTGGGTCCAGAACACCGACAAATTTACCGGTGATCCCCTGGAAGACGGTTTTCTGGGCTGGACGGACCAGCAAGTGGCCTACGACTTTTATTGAACCCCGGGCTCTCCGCCCACCCCGTCACCCCATGGGTGCTCCCCGTGAGGGGAGAGGGATTATGGATGTTTCTCGCCCTTGGGAAGACCCTCTTATTCAAAGGTCTTATCGATTAATGGCCGATTAGTGGCATCCACCCAAAGCCACCAGCCGTCTGAGAGGTCCGCCGTCGGCCAGAAATCTCATTTTATTTCAATGGGTTAGGTGGTATAAATTTTTTCTTTAAATTTTTGGGGTTATCAGTGATACTACTAACACAAGATACATTGACATTAATTGTAAGCTTTCGGAGGCGCTAATGAGCTGTTTTTTGATGATCAACAGTTGGGCCGGGACCGATCAGGAAGCGGCCACGGAGAAAATGGCCCGTGTGTTTCGTATGGGCCCGGATGAGGCGAGCCCGATCGTCGACAATCTGGCCAATGGCAACCCCTGGCAGTGCGATCACCAGGTTTCCGACCGGCAGTCGGAAGTGGCTGAGCCGTATCTGAAAAATCTGGGTTTTGACGTGGAACGCATTCCCGTGATTGCCGACGACGACATGAGCATGCCGATGGCAAGTTCCAGCGCAGGCAAAACGGGATTCTTCGACAAAATCAAAAACCTGTTCAAGAAAAAGCGTTAATTCCCCTGGCGGGCCCTGCGCCCGCAGTATTTGTTTTGATTCCTTCAA
>CAYPKH010000063.1:0-8373 GCA_964411245.1 uncultured Nitrospina sp. | reverse complement strand
GAGAACGCACTATCTTTTCGTAAAAATAGGCCCTGGGCCGGGACCGCGCCACTTTAATAGAGGGATAGTGACTATGACGTGAACGAAAACAGCATCTTGTCCAATGGTTAGGGCTTGGGTTGGTGTGGATGTGGCGAAAAGAAAAAGCGAAAGGCAGGAAAAAATCAGATAACGTATTCTCATTCTCCCTCCTTGTGAGATGCTCGGAAATCCTGAATTTAACCCCAATTAGGCCAAGGGCTCAATGACTTTAGGAGGTGGCCAGGGAAGTCTACTTAAGCTATTGATTTAAGTGGGAATTTCTAATGGCTGGCTAGGGCGGCCTATTATACTTTTTGACCGAAAAACCGCTAATTAAATGTATAATTGACCAATTCCCAAAGCAATGGCATATTCGCTGAAAAGAGACTATTCTGTGCATTTGGGCAAGGACACCGTGGTGGAGGGGTGGAATGAAGCGCAAGCGACCCATTATACATTCTGCTTTAATCCTGATTTTAATCCTGTTGCTGGGTTGGGGAATCCATGGGTTTCTGCATCCGAAATTTCCGGTTGAAATCAAAGGCGAGGGCATTCGTCCGGAGCACCGGGTGTTGGAAGTTCCAAATATTTCGCGAAAGGTGTATTCGCAGGCGATTGTTGAAGAGGTCGTCCGTCTCAATTTATTTCGGAAGGAGCGGAAAAAATACTATCGGCCCAAACCTCCAAAACCGAAACCCCGGCCACAGCCCAAAGTAAAACCCGTCCCGCCTAAGGTTGCCTTGGCGCCACCTCCTCTCCCTCCCCCTCAGCCGACGGCACCGCCGCCGCAATTGATTTTGACGGGGGTGATGCTTATGGACGGGCAAAAAGTGGCCATCTTTGAGGGCACCTATTCCGAGATTCGTGGGGGAAGGCTGGTTCAAAATCTGAAACCGCGCAGGAGGGGATACAGAATCGGCGAGTCTCTTGGAACTTACAAGATTGAAGGCATCGATAAAACCCACGCGACTCTGACGGCCCTGGCGGGCAGCCACTTGACACTCACGATCTCGAAAACTCCACCGAACCAAAAAATTCAAAAAACCGGATCCAGTTTAATCCAGAAAAGTAAGAGGGTTTCAACGGATACTCCGAAGTCTTCCCCTGTTCTTAAAAACCGCCGGTCCAGACGGATACCGATTCAGAAAAAACTTTTGAAGAAAGGGATTCCATCGGGTTCTCCCTCCCCTCAATTAACCCCCCCAACCCAGGCTCCTGATCAGGTTCCATCGAACCCCGGAATTGTCCCCAGGTTGCGGCAGAAATCAATGGGCTTTTAACGGATAGGGTATGAGCGATGCTTAAAAAAAGAAACCCGATTGAAAGAATACTCCTGGATCATGAAAAGATAACGGAGGAAACGCTGGAAGAAATCAAGCGTAACGATTTTCAGAGAGGCAAGTATCTCGGCAAGGTGCTGGTGGACCATGGTTACATACATAGCCAGGTGCTGCTGGAAACGTTAAGCCATGAGTTGGAATTGCCGTACCTGCAGGCCACCGATTTTCCCAAAGATACAATGCCCATACCCGGCCTGGAAATATCGGAAGTGTTTTTGAAAGAGAAGCAGGTGCTCCCCCTGAAAATGGGAGACGATTGTTTAACCTTTGCAGCTTTCGATCCTTTCGATTTGGAGACCTTTGAAAATCTAAAAATTTCCCTGGGGAAGGAAATTAAAATCAATCTCAGCAGCCAGGAAGATATCCTCGAGGGCATCGAACGTTTTTATGGGAGGGGCCATTCCGCCATGGGGCGGATGGTCAGCAGCATTCAGGAGGAAGATGATATTGGGTTTGATCTGGAAAGCACCGAGCATATCCGCGATATGGCTTCGGAAACTCCGGTCATCAAGCTGGTGAACCACGTCGTCAACCAGGCCATCGATATGGGTGCCAGCGACATCCATCTGGAGCCATTTGCGGACGATTTGATTTTGCGCTACCGCATCGACGGCATGCTTTACAAACATGAAGCGCCGCCCAAGAGCTTAAATTCCGCCATCGTCACCCGCATCAAAATTATGGCGCACCTGGATATAGCGGAGCGGCGTTTGCCGCAGGACGGCCGTATCCGGATCAAATCACAGGGCAAGGATATCGATATCCGCGTGTCCACCCTGCCCACCCTGTTTGGCGAAAGCGTGGTGATGCGCATCCTGGACCGGGGAAACATCATCGTGCATCTCGACCATTTGGGTTTCCCGAAGCAGGAACTGGAATTGTACCAGGAACTGATTCACAAACCCTATGGGCAGATTCTGGTTACCGGCCCCACGGGTAGCGGTAAGACCACCACTTTGTACGGCAGTCTTGAAAAAATCAATACACCGGACAAGAAAATCGTCACCATCGAGGACCCGGTGGAATACCAGCTGAGAGGGGTAAACCAAATTCATATTAAACCGCAAATCGGTCTCACGTTCGCGAACGGTCTGCGTTCCATCGTGCGGCAGGATCCGGACGTCATCATGATCGGTGAAATCCGCGATTCGGAAACAGCGGACATTGCCATTCAATCGGCGCTGACCGGGCACCTGGTTTTCAGCACGGTTCATACGAATGACGCGGCGGGGGCAATCACCCGGCTCCAGGAAATGGGAATCGAAAGCTTCCTGATTTCGTCGGCTCTTCTGTGTGTCCTTGCGCAACGGCTGGTGAGGGTTATCTGCATAGAATGCAAGGAGAGTTGTCCGATTGAACCCAGTGTACTCCAGGAAATGGGAATCACTGATCCGGGTTCGCCCACTGCATTCCGGGGCAAGGGATGCGCTCATTGCAACGAAACCGGATACCGGGGCCGAACGGGTATTTATGAACTGCTGGTGGTTGACGATGATATCCGGCAATTGATTCTGTCTCACACCAGCAGTCAGGAAATTCGGGAGCGTGCTATACAATCGGGAATGACAACGCTGAGACAGGACGGATGGCGCAAGGTGCTCCAAGAAATCACCACGGTTGAAGAAATTATCCGAGTAACCCATAGTTGACCGGGCATCTGAACATGACCACCTATTTTTACCAGGCAAGCGATCCGGCAGGGAAAATCGTCGAGGGAGATATTGAAGCCTCCGATTATGAGGTCGCGGTTCAAAAAGTCCGTAACCTGAATTATTTTCCGATCGAGGTCTCCGAGGAAAAACCGCAGAAATCTTTTTTCAAAATGTGGAACGCTCCGCTTCCCAAGGGGTTTTCCTTTTCAAAAATTTCTTCCACGGAGTTGATGAATTTCACCCAGCAGTTGGCCACCTTGGTTTCATCCAAGCTGACGCTGGACAAAAGCCTGACCATCACTACCCAGTTGACCGAAAAGGCAAAAACCCGGGAAACGTTCCGGGATATTCAGAAACGGGTGCACGGCGGGAGCAGTTTTGCCGATGCGCTGGCTTCCTACCCTGATGTGTTTTCCAAAATGTACGTCAACATGATTCGCGCCGGGGAACTGGGAGGAGTTTTGGATATCATTCTCCAACGCCTGGCCGAATATCAGGAGAGCACGGAAGACACCAAAAGTAAAATTATCAACGCCATGATTTACCCCGCCATCCTGATTCTGACGGGAGTGGGAGCGGTGGTTTTTTTGATGACCTTTGTCATTCCCAAACTTTCCGTGATTTTCCAGGATACCGATAAAGTCCTCCCTTTCGCGACCAGGATGCTTTTGGAAACCAGCGATTTTTTAAATCAGTATTGGTGGATGATGGGAGGGGCTTCAATGATTGGGGTGATCGTTTTCTGGTCGTTTTTAAAAAGCGAGGCCGGGGGGTATCAATGGGATCGACTGATGTTGAAGCTCCCCCTCTTTGGCGATCTGGTTCGTAAAATTGAAATGTCTCGGTTTTCCCGGACGATGGCTACTTTACTGAACAGCGGTGTCCCGGTGTTGCAGGCCTTGCAGATTGTTCGAAGCGTGGTCAACAACCGCGTCATCGCCGATGCCATGGAAACTCTCAAGGAAGGATTAAAAAGCGGCCAAGGCCTTTCCCGGCCGTTGCAGAAAACAGACGTTTTTCCTCCCATGGCGGTTCATATGATCGTGGTTGGGGAGGAAACTGGTGAACTGGAGAGCATGCTGGTCAAGGTCGCGGACACGTATGACAAGGAAGTGGAGAATGCCCTCCACCGGGCCCTGGGGCTATTGGGACCGGTCTTGGTCCTGTCGATCGGTGGGAGCATCATTTTTATTGTGGCTTCCATCCTATTAGGCATGCTGACGGTTACTGATATAGTGATGTGAACCAGAACAATCTTTAACGCATTCAGGGAGGACTCATGTCGAAGGTAAGGAAATCAGCTTTTTCCCCACCTTTTTCCGATTCAAGAGGATTCACCCTCTTGGAGATTATTG
Organism: uncultured Nitrospina sp.; assembly: GCA_964411245.1. Taxonomy (GTDB): domain Bacteria; phylum Nitrospinota; class Nitrospinia; order Nitrospinales; family Nitrospinaceae; genus SZUA-226. Next base: position 4,005 of record CAYPKH010000063.1, on the reverse strand, counting down.
TGGTCATTACCATCGTCGCCCTTTTAATGGCGTTGGTGGCTCCAAGATTTCTCGGACAAGTAGACACCGCCCGACAGGTGGATACTCAGGCCCAGATCGAATTGTTGGGGCAGGCTCTCGACCTCTACCGGTTGGAAAAGGGCAAGTATCCTTCCAATGAAGAGGGATTGGAAGCCATTCAATCCTATCTCAGAAAACAGCTCCCGAAGGACCCGTGGGGAAACGCGTTTCATTATAGATCTCCAGGAGATCATGGGGACTATGATCTGGTTTCCTATGGCGCGGATAACGCCGAAGGCGGTGAAGACAATGACCTGGATATCGTCAGTTGGAAAAACTTCCAATAGATTCCATTCACTTCGGTCCAGGCAATCAGGCTTTACGCTGATCGAACTGGTGGCGGTTCTGGTTGTGATTGGGCTATTTTTGAGTCTGGTGACTCCCTTCGTTATGAAAACATTGGACCGGATTCAAAGCGATTCATCGGTCCGTAAAGTCGTATCCATGCTGGCCGCCACTCGGAGCCGTGCGGTGGCGGCGAAATCCTCCTTCGTTTTTTTGGGGGACTTCGACCAGAACCAATATTGGGTGGTTGACCCCAAGACGAAAAAAACTTCGGAAGTGATTCAGCTCGACCGGACCATCCAATTCCAGGAATTCAATGACGGCGAAACGTCGTGGCGCGAGGGGAGTTTCTCCGTCACGTTTTATCCCCTGGGCAGCACCAGTGGGGGAACCATTCTTTTGGGCCCTTCAGACACCGAGGCCGACGCCCCCTCATTTGTAATAACCCTCGACCCCGTTACAGGGAAACCCTACCTGAATCATGTTTCGTAATGAAAAGGGATTTACCCTTCTGGAAATCATCGCCGCCCTGACGCTTCTGGCTACAGCGATCCTGGCGCTGGTCCAAATGTTTTCGGGAAGCTTGCGCCAAGCCGCACAGGCGGACCGGTATTTAAATGGCGTTTACTTGGCGCAAAAAAAATTCTCCCAGTTGGAATTGGATAATTTTAAATCCGAAACCTTGGAAGGTGTATTTGAAAATCAGGAGGCCTACCGATGGCAGTTGGAAATCCTTCCTTATGAATCCGCTTTGAATGATGAAGAAGCCCGTATCAATATTCAAAAAATAGCGTTAAGGGTCTATTGGGAAGACGCAGGCCAGGAAAGGCAGGTTCAATTAGTATCTTTGAAAACTATGGGGGAAACCCATACCGCGCCCGCCCGCCAACTGGACTCCTCCATTAAGGCGGCTTCCCCCGTATCACCAGCGCCTAAAAAACCGAACTCCAAGAACTCACCCCCGCCGGGGTCTCCATGAAGCGAAGATTAATCACTGGTTCGGGTTTTACCCTGTTGGAGCTTCTGATTTCCCTGGCAATGATGGCGGTTATGATAACTGCCTGCCTTACGGCGGTTCACTTGGCCACGGCATCGCGCGAAGCGGGGAATCATAAAGCCGATATGCTTCAGCGCTTGCGCGTCTTTCACGAAAGACTGAATTCAACTCTTCGCTCCGCCAATCTCATTTTCATTTCCGCCGATTCAAAATCATTGCTGCCAGATGAGGATAAGGAAAAAACCGGCAACTCCAGGATTCTCGCTTTCGAGGGGAAACCGGATTCCCTGAAATTCGTCACCTTCGGCGACCAACTCATGGGAGGGAATTCCTCGCCCTGGATGCATGAGGTCCATTTCTATCTCCAAAAAAATGAAGAAACCGATTCCCTGGAAATCCTGATGAACGAGCGCCATTTTTCACAAGAAGATTTCCAAAAGAGAGCCCCCCAAGGGCTCAAAATGGGCCAGACCCTTCGCATAGTACAAGATGTGGGGTATTTGAAATTCAGGTACTACCATGAGATATCGGAAGAGGTAAATTATGAGGATCTGTCGGGTGATAAAACGGTAAAGATTTCAGGCGAATGGGCCGATAGTTTTATTACAGAACCCTTTGATTTTAAAAGCAGTATACCTGATAATAAAAACATAGCCAACAATGCGGAGCCTATTCATCTTCCGAGAGCGGTGGAAGTTTCGGTGAGTCTTTTGAAGCCGACTTCCCCCGAAGAGGATGATGAACCACAAATGTTTGAATTACCTTCGGTTATCGTTCCACTCCAAGTGGGAATGGTTTTCGAGCGATTCGCGGAGTAAGAGAAGGAGAGTGGTAGAACTGAGAAATAACGATAAAGGGATCGCGTTGATATTGGCCATGTGGATCATGGTTTTTCTCATCGTCCTGGGTACGGAATTTGCCCTGTCGATGAAAACCGAAGTCGATACCACCCGGAATTTCAAGGAGGATGTGGAAACCTATTACCTGGCGAAGGCCGGTATGAATCTGGCCAAAGCCGAAATTCTTGCCGATGTGAAATTCCATTCCTGGACCGAGGAAAAGGGATATATTTTCGGCTCCGCCGCATCTGGGAATAATGATGAGGGTGGCGAGGTCCCCCCTGGGGAAGAACTGGAAGCGCCGGAACCGCCGCAAAGAACGGAATTGCCCTTGGGGAACGGTTTCATTCATTACTCCATACATGATGAAAACGGGAAGATCAATATCAACACCGCCTCCCGGGATGTTCTGGTCAAAGCGTTGACCGCGAACGGCCTTCCGTTGGGTTCGGATAAAGATACCATCGTCGACTCAATTCTGGATTGGATCGACCAGGACGACCGGCACCGGCTGAATGGCGCCGAGTCGGATTATTACCAGGGGTTGTCGCCGGCGTATTCCGCCAAGAACGGACCCTTGGACAGTATGGAGGAATTATTGATGGTTCGAGGCGTCACGCCCGAACTTTTTAAAGGTTCGGAGGAATACAATTCTGAGGAGCCGTCAAGCGCGGAGAACGCTCCCGGGCTGGCCCGAATTTTTACGGTGCAGAGAGTGGCTCAATTCAACCCCAATACGGCGGAGCGGGCGGTCCTGGAAATCATGTATCCCGAAAATCAGGTTGAGGAAATTTTGGCAAAAAAAGAGGAACGCGGCTGGTACAACCAATCCAAATCCACGCATTTCAAAATCGAAGCGACCGGAACATTTGAACACAGCCCAACCCAACATACAGTGGTGGCGATCATAGAAAAACAGGGGGCGGGAGACACGGCTACCTTGTTGACCCGCTATTGGAACGATAATCTTATTCGGAGATAAGCAACTTGCCGGAAAAGTATTTGGGTATCGATATTCGAGACGAATTTGTGGCCCTGACCCTTGTGGCAAAAACATGGGGAAGGGTGGATATTGTCCGATCTCATTGGTTCCGGCTATTAACGGAGGAGGGGAACCGGGATACTGAAGACCAATTTGCCCGGGAACTGGAAGATTTTCTGAAAATTGGGAAGGTGAATCCAAAGGCGGTAATCCTGGGCCTGCCCCGCCAGAATTGCACTCTGCAAACCTTTGACCTTCCGTCAACGGACCCGGAGGCGCTGGCTTCCATGATTCAGTTGGAACTGGACCGTCATTTCCCTTTTCCTTTGAATACCATGAGCGTGTCCTACCATGTGGTTCCATTATCACCCCACCGGAGTCACGTGATTGCGGCCGCCGCAAAAAAAGAACGGGTCGCGGAGTATCTCAACCTGCTGGCTGGATCGGGATTGAAACCCGATGTGGTGGATCTGTCCACCCCCAGCCAGATAAACCTGCTGAATTCAAATGGGGAAATCGGTTCGGAGCTACAGGCTATCGTGGATATCAGCTCCAACCGGGTGGACGTTTCCCTGATCAAGGGGAAAACCCTGGTCGCCAGCCGTAGTGCGCTCATTCCTGACGAGGATTTTAAAAAAGTTTTCTTTTATCATGATCTTCCCGAAATCCAGACGAGCCAGGTGACGAAGAATTTTTGCGGTTTTTTAACGGAGATTCTGGAATCCACCTTGTTCGGATGTAAAACACTTGAAAATGAAGAATCAATCACACAAATCTTGCTCTTTGGGGGTGGGCATGGATGGGAATCTCTGGCCGTTTCCATTTAAACTGAGACCGGGGTG
>CAYPKH010000062.1:0-8411 GCA_964411245.1 uncultured Nitrospina sp. | reverse complement strand
TCACGCCGGACCTGCTTCCGGCGGATCTGATCGGCACGCAAATTTATCAACCCAAGACCGAGGAGTTTGTCATCAAGAAGGGGCCCCTGTTCGCCAACATCATTCTGGCGGATGAAATCAACCGCGCCCCCGCCAAGGTGCAGAGCGCCTTGCTGGAAGCCATGGAGGAGCGGCAGATCACTCTCAGCGGGGAAACCTTTCCCCTGCCCGAGCCGTTCATGGTGATGGCCACCCAGAACCCCATCGAGCAGGAAGGCACCTACCCCCTGCCGGAAGCGCAGGTGGACCGGTTCGTCTTCAAGTTGAAAATCGACTACCCCTCCAAGGAAGAGGAAAAACGGATTATTCAAAGAGTCTCGTCTTCCAACAACCATTCCAAAGTCAACGCGGTGGTTCATTTGGAGGATATCGCCAAGGCCAGGGAAGTCTACGAATCCATTTATATCGATGAAAATCTGCAGGACTACATCGTCAACCTGGTCGCCGCCACGCGTTCGCCGGAGGAACACAACCTTAAATCCCTGACTCACATGATCCAATACGGAGCATCACCCCGCGCTTCCATATTCCTGAACCGGGTGTCCAAGGCGTACGCATTCATGCAGGGGCGCGGGTACGTGGTGCCGCACGATATCAAAACCATCGGATTCGACATCCTGCGCCATCGCATCATCCTGACGTACGAAGCGGAAGCCGAAAACGTCACGCCGGACGATGTCCTGAAAAAATTATTCGACACCGTTGAGGTCCCTTAAAATTGCCCATGCTTTCCTGGCTGCACAAACTGACCGGGTCGGTTCACGAGCCCCCTCCCCCGCCGGATGAGTTCGATAAAACCATCCCGCCGGAGCTGATCAAAAAAATCCGCAACATCCAGGTGAAAACCAATCATCTCGTGAATCACATGATGGCGGGGGAATACGTCTCCGCCTTCAAGGGACGCGGCATGGAGTTCAGCGAGGTGCGGGAATACGAACCGGGCGACGACGTGCGGCTGATCGACTGGAACGTGACCGCGCGCATGGGGCATCCCTACATCAAAGAGTTCCGGGAAGAGCGGGAACTCACCGTGATGCTGCTGGTGGACGTCAGCTCGTCCGGCGTATTCGGATCGGTCGAAAAACTCAAAAACGAGGTGGCGGCGGAAATCGCCTCGGTGCTGGCCTACTCGGCCATCAAGAACAACGACAAAGTCGGGTTGATCGTATTCTCGGACAAGATCGAACATTACATTTCCCCGCAGAAAGGGCGGGCCCATATCTGGAACCTGATCCGCACCATTTTGAATTTCGTGCCGGAGGGAAGGCACACCGATCTGAATCTGCCGCTGGAATATTTATTGAAGGTCCAGAAAAGAAAATCCGTCGCCTTTCTGATTTCGGATTTTCAGGCCGAGGGCTATCTGCGGAACCTCCGTCTGGTCCGGCAGAAACACGACCTGATCGCCCTCGCCATCTCCGACCCGCGGGAATCGGAACTGCCCGACGTGGGCTGGGTGCATCTGGAGGATTCGGAAACCGGGGAAACCCTGCTGGTCGATACCGCCGACCGAACCCTAACCGAACAGTTGGCCCGGCTCAAAATAAAAGAACGGGAAAAACGGAAAAAACAGTTTCATGCCAACGGGGTGGATGTCATCAACATCCAGACCGACCGGTCCCTGACGCAACCCTTGATCCAGTTTTTCAAAATGAGAGAAAAGAGGCTTTGAAAATGACCCCACCGACGGAAACCCCGGAAGACGATCCGAGAAGTTCCAAACTGCCGTCCATGAACCAGGAAACCGAAACCGGTGAGGCTCCCAGTGGTGGGTTACTGACAGCGGGGGTGAGCACTAAACTCAAAATCTTCGTAATCGGGTTGACGTTTGTCACCATTATGGCATTCGGCGTGTTCACCGCCATGTTCATCAAAAAAATGTTCATCAATAAATCGGAGAGCTCCCATTGGGGACCGCAGTTGCTGACCATTGCCGAAGAGCTGAAAGACCGGGGACTCAAACAGCAGGCCATCGAACAATATGAAAACTACCTGGCCAGCCAGGAGGTCGACCTGGCCACCCGTTCCCGGGTCTCGTCTGAAATCTCAGAGCTCTATCTCGAATTGGGCCATTGCGACCGGGCCATCCTCTGGTACCTGCACGCAAAAGCCGCACAACCCAAAGCACCCCGGGCCGAGGAATCGGAAAGTAAATTCCAGGAATGCCAGAAACGATCCAGCATCCCCAACCAATCACAACCATGACGATGCGCAGTCTTCTATCCCCAATGAAGGGCTGGGGGGCGATATGGGCGTGGATTCTGCTGGCCCCTCTGGCGGTTGAGGCGAATGCCGTCGACCGCTCCCCGATTTCCGCCGAGATCCGTGTCAGCCAGCGCGAAGTCACCATCGGCGATATCGTCACTTACTCCATCATCGTCCGCCACGATGCCCGTATCCAGGTGGCGCCGCCCGACCCGACACCGCATTTCAAGAAGGGATTTGAATATGTCGATCAGGGTACCACCAATCCCATAACCGTTAAGGGGCAACAGGAGCAAACGTTCTGGTACAAATTCCGGGCGGACCGGGTCGGGTTTTACAACCTGCCGGAAATTCCCGTATTGTTCACTGCGCCCGCGCCGGACGATCCCTCTCAAACCATTCCGGGAACCTTGCAGGCCCCCAAAACGGAGATCATCATCCGTTCGGTTCTGTTTATCGATGAGCAAGCGGAGGATATCAAGGACATCAAACCCCTCATCGGCGCGGGGTTGAATTGGCCCAAATATCTGAAAAGGATTGTTGCGGGACTGGCGGTGCTGCTGATCGGAGCGGGATTGTACTGGTGGTTTCTACCCAGGAAAAAACGTCCCGCGGCCGCCGCCCGGATTCCGGAATTAAAACCCCACGAAATCGCGCTGGCCGGGCTCGACCAACTGCTGGCCCGAAAACTGCTCGCAAGCGGCCGGTTTCGGGAGCATTATTTTGAACTGTCGGAAATTTTCCGGCGTTACCTGGGCGCGCTGTGGTCCATCCCCGCGCTGGACTGGACCACCGAAGAGATCCGCGACTACTTGTCCCGCCACCGCGGCACCGATCCCGAACTGCAACGCACCGTTCTGGCCCTGCTTCCGGAAACGGACCAAGTCAAGTTTGCGAAGGCCCCGGTGGCCCTGAACACGGCTTACCGCCATGTGGATTCCGTGCGCGAGTTCATCCGGATCACCACACCGAAAGATCAACCGGGAATTCGGGAAACCGCCCCGGCGGAAGCTTGAGGAAAAACCCATGAGCTATTTTCAGTTTCAGGACCCCTGGTTGTTTATCCTGCTCAGCCTGATCCCGTTCATCATTTACCGGACTTTTAAAAACCCCCCGGCCACCCTGCATTACTCCTCGCTCGATTCCCTGAAAACCCTGCACCGCAAGGGAACCGAATGGCTGGCCGCCACGCCTTTGATCCTGAGGTGCCTCGCGATCGCCCTGGTGGTCACGGCTTTGGCGCGTCCCCAGGAAGGAGGTAAAAGCACCGAAATCCTGTCCGCCGGGGTGGATATCATACTGGCCATCGACACCTCGGGAAGCATGCAGACGGAGGACTTCGAAAAAAACAATCAGCGCGTCGACCGCCTGACGGTGGTGAAGGACGTGGTCAGCGAGTTCATCGACAGCCGGGAGTTCGACCGCATAGGAATGGTCGTGTTCGGCGACGAAGCCTTCACTCAATGTCCCCTCACCCTGGACCACGATGTGCTTCACGCGTTCGTCAACAAACTGCAGATCGGCGTGGCGGGGGATTCCACGGCGATCGGCACCGCCATCGGCATTTCGGTCAAGCGGCTCAAGGACCTGAAATCGAAATCGAAGGTCATCATCCTGCTCACCGACGGCCGCAACAATGCGGGAAACATCACCCCCTTCCAGGCGGCCCGGATCGCCCGCACCTACGGAATCAAAATTTATACCGTGGGCGTGGGGACCCAGGGCAAGGCTCCGTTCCAGATAGACACCCTGTTTGGCAAGCAAACGATATTTAAGAGGGTGGAAATGGACGAGGCCTCCCTGAAAAAAATCGCGAAACAAACCGGTGGCCGGTATTTCCGCGCCACCGACTCGGATTCGCTGAAGCAGATTTACGCGCAGATCGACTTGCTGGAGAAGTCGGAAGTCAAATGGATCGACCATTCGGAATACCGGGAACTGTTCCCGCTGTTTCTGATTCCGGCCCTGCTTCTGGTTTTGACCGAGACGATCTTGTCGCACACCCGTTTGCGGAGGGTGCCCTGACATGCGCTTCGCCGAGCCTCTTTATTTTTATCTGATCGCCCTGATTCCGCTGTTGATCGGTTTTGTGATCTGGGGCGAGACCAAACGAAGAGCCCTCTCCGCCCGATTCGTGGACGCCTCCCTGCTGTCCCGGCTGGTCCACCCCGGTATTCAGGAGCAACGGCGCATCCGAACCCGGCTGCTGATCGGAGGCCTTTTGTGTTTGATCATCGCTCTGGCCCAGCCGCGCTGGGGGTTTCAATGGCAGGACTTGAAACAGAGAGGAGTAGACCTCATCGTGGCGCTCGACGTATCGAACAGCATGCGGGCGACCGACATCAAACCCAGCCGCCTGGAGCGGGCCCGGCACAAAGTGACCGACCTGTTGCGCATGCTCAAGGGCGACCGCGTCGGCTTGGTGGCGTTTGCCGGAACCAGTTTTCTGCATTGTCCGTTGACGCTGGATTACAAGGCAGCGGAAATGTTTTTGGGCGCATTGGACACCGACCTGGTCCCGGTGCAGGGCACCGCGCTGGGCCATGCGATTGAGACTTCGGTTCACGCCTTCAGCCGCGTCGAACGGAAATCAAAAGCCCTCCTCCTCATCACCGACGGCGAAGACCACGAAGGCCGGGTTTTGAAAGCCATCCAACTGGCGAAAAAGGAAGGCGTGAAAATTTTTGTGATCGGCATCGGCCTGGGCGAGGGCGTACCGGTCCCGAATCCCAAAGGAGGAGGTTTCCAACGCAACCGGTCCGGCGAAATCGTCCTGTCTAAAATCAACGAACCTCTCCTGGAAAAAATCGCGGTCGATACCGGCGGTGCTTACGTGCGCTCGGTGCATGGCGACATGGACCTGCGCAAAATTTATCTGGAACAAATTCAGCAGTCCATGGAAAAGAAAGAATTGAAATCGTCGCGCCGCAAACGCTGGACCGAGCGGTTCCAGTGGATGATTTTCGCCGGGTTACTGTGCCTGACGGGTGAACGCATCATCCGGGAAAATAAGCCTTGAGCGCTTCAATTTTTGGTACAATGAAAAATTAAGGCAATAACCTTTTGTTTTTCAAGGTTCTGTAAAGCCTTGACCGTGAGGGTCAGCGATTTTATTTAATCAGGAGAGTCATGAGTTTCGAGTCAGTTCTCCCACGATAATTTTTCAGGAGTTTGAATAATGGATCATTTTTCCAAACCGAGATATATGGGCCAGGATGCCATCGCCGCGGAACAACAGCGGTTCATGGTGCAAGTTTATAACTGGATGGGCGGCGGATTGGCGCTGACCGGGGGGATGTCATGGTATGTCAGCACCAGCGAAACGATTCTCCAACTCCTGGTAACCCAGCCCATGCTGTTCTTTGGTCTGTTGATCGCTGAAATCGGCCTGGTGTTTTATCTTGCCGCCCGTGTCATGAAAATGTCGGCCAGTCAGGCGATGGGGGTCTTTTTCCTGTATGCCGGCTTGAACGGCGTTACCCTGGCGCCCCTGTTTCTGCTGTATACCACCGCCTCTCTGACCTCCACGTTTCTGGTGACGGCGGGCATGTTCGGAGCGATGAGTTTCTACGGTTACACCACCAAGAAGGACCTCACCTCGTGGGGCAGTTTCCTGTTTATGGGTTTGATCGGGATCATCCTTGCATCCATCGTCAACATGTTTATGAACAGCTCGGCACTTTACTGGATCATCACCTATGCCGGCATCCTCATTTTCGTCGGGTTGACCGCCTACGATACCCAGAAGATCAAGGAGATGAACATCCTCGGCAATGAGGGCACCGAGGAAGACACCAAAGAAGCCATCCGGGGGGCGTTGAAGCTGTATCTGGACTTCATCAACCTGTTCCTCATGCTTCTCCGGGTGATGGGCACACGCCGGTAATTTCCGTATTCGTTAAAGCGTTTCCAAAGGGTTTCCCTGTTTTCGGGGAAACCCTTTTATTTTTGGCAATAGCCCGCCTGTCGGTTCTTGTTGAACCGCCGCACCGCTTTTAATGGTAAAATTCCCTTATGAAATTTTCAATGACCCTGGCCGCCGGCTTGATCGCCGGGTGGGGAGTGTTCTCCTCCGCCCTGGCCGATTCGTTTGATGCGGTTGCGCGGGAAGGCGTCACCCATTACAACCGCGAGGAGTTCGAGCAGGCCTCGGCAAAATTTCAGGAGTCCCAACTGGAAACGCCGGAAAATTCCGGGGTGGCGTACAACCTGGCCAACAGTCATTACCGCCTGGGCCGTTATGAAGCTGCGGTGGAGGCCTACGGTCAAGCCCTGTCCGGAACTCCGGCTCCGGAGCTAAAACAGAAATCCTATTACAACATGGGCAACGCCTATTACCGGATGGGCTATCTGGACAAGGCGATTGAATCCTACAAACAAGCGCTGGAACTGAACCCGGGTGACATGGACAGCAAGTTCAATCTGGAGTGGACCCGCAAACAATACGAAAAAGCGGTGAAGTCCGGGCAGGTCGGTCCACGGGACAAGAATCTGCCACAGGAGCGCACACCGCAGGAACAGGGGCTCAATCCCTCGGCACTCCGGCAGGAGCCGCCGGAGACGCCCGGGTCCCAAAAAGGGAAATCCGAAACCGTCGAAAACGGGTCTCAGGAAAAACCCGAGACGGCTGAGAAAAAACGATCCCCTTCCGCTCCACCGGTATCCGCTGAGGAACCCACCGAAGAGGACCTGGCCGTCCGGGACGCCCTCCAGGAAATGATCCAGATGACTCCCGAGGAAGCCGAACGCTGGCTCGGCTCGCTTTCCGAGGATTTGAAAAAAATCACCCGGCGGCAAATGCAGGGCCGAATGAAGGATATGTTTGTGGACCATGACAAAGACTGGTAAACCCTCCTCACCCCCATTCAAAAAATCTTGTGTGTGTTCCGCGGGGATTTTTTTATTCGTGCCGGCGCTCTGCATCCTCCTGGCGGGAGCCGGGTGGGCCGCGGACATACAGGTCACCGCCTCGGTGGACAAGCGGGAACTGACAGTGGAAGACAGCCTGAATTTTTCCATCACGGTGAAGGGAACCACCAACGCCCCGGCGCCGGAATTGCCCGCGCTGGACTCATTTCATATCCGTTCCGCGGGATCATCCTCCACCCTGCAAATCATCAACGGCACGCGAACGTCCTCGGTCACCTTCACATACCGGTTGCTCCCGAAAACCACGGGAACGTTTACCGTTGGCCCGGCGACGGTGGTCATCGGCGGCAAGACTTACCGATCAAAGCCGATCACCCTGGTCGTTAAAGCACCGTTCAAAACCGTCGACAGGGGCAAAGAGGTTTTTGTCGAGTTGCAGGTTTCCAATTCGAAACCTTATGTACAGGAGCAGGTGACGGCAACCCTCAAGGTTTATCACCGGGTGGAGCTCAGAAACCTGAGTGCGGATTTAAAATTCCCGGGATTCCGCAAGGCAAAGCTGAAAGGTCCGATTCGAACCACGCGGGTGGTCAACGGCATCGGGTATCGGGTGTTTGAAATTTCCACCGCCCTGTTTCCCCTGAACGCGGGCCGCATCGAAATTCCCGCCGGCATCGTGGAATTCGACGAGGTGAAACCTGCGAATCCACAAAAACCGTTTGATCCGTTCGATCCTTTCAGCCCCGGTTCCATTTTCAATAATGCCACCCCGCTGGAACATAAGACGCTGAGGACGAAGGCGGCCACCCTGGAGGTGCAACCGTTACCGGCTGAGAACCGTCCGGCGGATTTTTCCAATCTGGTGGGGACCTTCAAAATATCGGCCCGGTTGAGCCGGCCGGAAGTCGAGGTGGGCGACACCGCCACTTTGACGGTGACCGTTGCCGGACGGGGCAATATCCAGGATCTGGCTCTGCCCCTGCCGGACTGGGGCGAGAATTTCAAGGCCTATCAGGACCAATCCGCATTCCATCAGACCCACACGTCCCAGGCCATTTCAGGAGAGAAAGTCTACACCTTTGCGCTGGTCCCTTTGAAAACCGGTCCGCTTCAGGTCCCGCAAATAGGTTTGACCTATTTCGATCCGGAGCGGGCTAATTACGTTGCTATTCAGACTTCGGTGTTGTCGCTCACCGCTCTGCCCGGAAAAATAGATGCCCAGATGAAAATCGTCGATGCCCAATCCGGCCAAACGACCGGGATGAGGGATTCCGTCCCCCAACTCGAGGAGGATATTC
>CAYPKH010000061.1:0-8610 GCA_964411245.1 uncultured Nitrospina sp. | reverse complement strand
CACCCTGAGCTTGTCGAAGGGTGACAGAGCACCTCCGTAGCCAATTAAAACCCAGATCCCTCGCTGGCGCTCAGGATGACAAATTGTGCCACTTAATGTCATTCCAAGGAGCCGTAGCGACGAAGAATCTGTGTTGAAAAGCGGCTTTAATTATTTCATCAACCTGAGCAGGTTACCGGCGGCGTAGGCGCGGATGACTTCCTGCGGGTCGTCGAGCATCTGGATCAGCAGTTGGAAGGCCTCCGGCCCGCCCATTTTGCCGGCGGCGCGGACAGCGGCGGTGCGCACGCGTGCGTTGGGATCGCCCAGGGCTTTTGCCAGCAGGCGCGTACGGTTGGGAATATCCACGTCACCCAGCACGCGCGCGGTGGAAGCGCGTACCGCAAAATCTTTGTGATCCAGCAACACCTCGAACACTTTATGGCATTCGGCGGAGCCCAGACGATGCATGCTCAACGCGGCGGAGAGTTGCACCAGCGGGTCGGGATCGGTGCAGAACAGTTTCACCTGCTTGGTCGCGGCGTTGGGCGGCAGGTAACCGAGCGCGAGTACCGCGTTGCGGCGCACCAGCGGACTGGCGTGCAGACTGAGCTTCACGAGAGGGCGGAACAGTTCCATATCCGCTTTTTCACCAATGGCTTTTAAAGCGGCGGACAACACCTGCTCCGCCTCTTCCTCCAGCAACTCTTTCAACAAATTCATGGACGCTTCATCGCCGATTTTGCCGAGGTAACTGACGACCTGAAAGCGGTGCACGACATTGCCGCCTTTCACCGCGCCGGCGAGGTCGCTGAAATACTGTTTCTCCCCCAGCCGCACCAGGGCGTAGGCAGCGGCGAGGCGCACCATGCGGTCGGGCGCTTCCAGTAAATTTTTGATGGCCGGGATGGATTCGGTATCGCCCAACTCCGCCAGCAGGTCCAGCGCGGTGCTTTTCACCCAGACGCTGGAGTCGGACAATCCCTCGCGCCCGAGGGTCCTGGCTGTGTCCCTGGACAGGCGGGAAATACCCTGCAGGGCAAACTGGCGGGTGGTGGGATAAAAATCCTTCGCGCCTTTTTCGAGAAGCGGGATGAGAGCGGCCTCTTCCGACTCGCCCACCGCGCGGGCGGCACCGCTACGGATGAACGCTTCCTCGCTTTTCATGGCCTGCTGGAGAAGGGCGTAACATTGGGCCCGGATTTGGGCGACCACCTCACCTGTTGGGCGCGGCGGTTCTTCCGCAAGGGCACTCCACGTCCATCCGAACATCACAATCAACGCCCACGCCCACGCGTGATCAGTCTTCCAGCGCATGCAGTAACATCTCTTTCTCAAAAGGTTGGCCGGCGTGCAATGCCCGTTCGCTGCGGTTCAGGGCTTCGCGGTAGTGTTGAACGGCCTGCTGGTAGACACGGGCTTCAGCCATTTTCCCACGGTTGCGGTAACCGGTGTGGAGGATGGAGCATTTTTCGGCGAGGGCTTCCAGCACCCCGGTGCGTTGTTGGGGACTGAGGTGATCCTCCTTCAAAATTTTTTCCAGCGCGTACACCCGGAAACGGTCCATGCCCCGGAACTTTTGCGACAACTGGTCGTCATGCCCGCCGGTTTTGACGATGAGTTTCTCCGGCAGGCAATCCACCCGGTAACGCGACGCCAGGCGCAACCACAGATCGTAATCCTCGCAGGCGGCCAGATCGGTGTCAAATCCCCCGATCGCATCCAGAACCTCGGCGCGCAACATAATCGACGACGGACTGATAATGCACAGGGGCAGACATTGTTTGAAGATGTCTCCCGAAAATTTGCGGTGTTTGTTTTTCGGGTTCACCCGGACGCCGTTGCGAATCCAGATTTCGTCGGTGTAGCAGGCCGGGCATTCAGGATGGGCCTGCATCCACTCCACTTGCGCCTGCAATTTGTTTGGGGTCCAGCGGTCATCGGAATCCAGAAAGCAGATCCATCCGCCCCGGGCCATCTCGATGCCCTGGTTGCGGGCGGCGGAGACGCCGCGGTTGTCCGGCCAGCGGTGGACCCGGACCTCGGGAAACCGGCGCAGGAGATCAGGGGTGTCATCGGTGGAGCCGTCATCGACCACGAGGATCTCGAAATTCCGGAAGGTCTGGCCGGCGACCGAGCGCAGGGTCTCCGCCAGGCACCAGGCCCGGTTGAAAGTCGGAATAACGACCGAAACAGCGGGTTTTTCGGGATTTGGGATAATTGCCATTGGATTAAGCAATTCAAAGGGTTCGGGAGCCTCCGGGGCATTCCGGGGCGGCCGATTTGGTAAATAATTAATTGATTTTACAGGGGTTGACTCCTACTGGCCCCCGGCTACAAAACTCTTGACAAAGGAGGGATTTTCCCATATTAGTAGCAGTTTTGCGATCCAAATGTGGTTGAATTCAGCATACTCTAACCTGGGTCGCGGTGCCAATGGAGCCCGTGTTAGAATAGCCGTGGCTGAGCCACCGATGGAGAGTCCTACTATGAATTATAAAGAGGTTACGCAACTCTTCAAACCCGACCTGGAGAGGGTCGAACAGGCGCTGGGGGATAATTTCCTCTCGGATATTCCGATCGTTCCCGGAATAGGGGAGTATATCCTGAGCTCCGGGGGCAAGCGGATCCGTCCTCTGCTCCTGCTGGTCAGTTCCCGCCTGTGCGGCCTGGAGCTGAACGATGCGGTCATCAAGCACTGTTGCGTGATCGAGAACGTCCATGCCGCCACCCTCCTGCACGACGACGTGGTGGACGAAACCACCGTCCGCCGCGGACGGCCGACCGTCAATTCCAAATGGGGCAGCGATGCCAGTATCCTGGTCGGGGATTACCTGATCGCGCAATCGCTGACCCTCCTTTCCGACGACGTCGATCCGGTGATTTTCAAGGCCTTCTCCAAAGCGGCCAAACTGCTGGTGGAGGGTGGCCTGGTGGAGTTTTCCAACGCCCGCGATATCCATGTCACCGAAAAACACTGCGTGGACGTGATTTACCGGAAGACCTCCTCGATGCTGTCGCTGAGTTGTCAGCTTGGCGCTTTAATCGCCCAGGCGGGAAAAGAACAGGAAGACGCCCTGGTGGCCTTCGGCAATCATTTCGGGGTGGCGTTTCAATTGATGGACGACTTAATGGATTACGACGGAACCCGCGAGCAGTTGGGCAAACCGCCGGGAACGGATTTCAAGGAAGGGCATGTGACCCTGCCACTCCATTACCTGTACCATCATTCCAAAAACGGACTGAAACAGGAAATCGAGCGGTTTATCCAGAACGACAAACTGACGAACAAGGATTTGGATTATATTCTAGACCGCATGCGCGAGGGCAAGGCGCTGGAATACACTCTTCACCAAGCCCACAAACATATGGCCCGCGCGATAGAGGCGCTCCAAAATACTTCCTTCCCCGCTCCGGAATATAAGGACGCCTTGATCGCCGTTTCCGATTACATCATCGGGCGTTACGCCCTCTCCAAGCCTTCCCTGGCCAACCTTCCGCAAATCTAACCGTTTGATTTAAACCCTTTTTTAATCCTCGCGCCGTTTTGCCGTTGCGGTTGTTGCGCATAAGCATTAAATTGAAAGTATAGAGACGCTCTGCATGGAGGCCCGCATATGGGCACGCATCCCTACATTTCCCTGGCGCGGGAGTCGGTTCGGCACTTCCTGAACCATCACACCAAACTGCCCTGCCCCGACCCGCTTTCTCAGGACCTGCAAACCCGCACCGGGGCTTTCGTTTCCATCAAAATGAAACAGCAATTGCGCGGTTGTATCGGTACGCTGGAACCCAGCGAAGCCAATCTGGCGGTTGAGATTATCGAAAACGCGCTCAAAGCCGCCTTACACGATCCGCGGTTCTCCCCCGTTTCCCTGGAAGAGCTGGAGGACCTGTCGTATTCCGTCGACATCGTGCGCCCTCTGGAGAAAATCTCCAGCGCCTCGGAGCTGGACCCCAAAGTGTACGGCCTGGTGGTGCGGAGCAACGGCAAACAGGGAGTGCTGTTGCCCGATCTGGAAGGGGTGGATTCGATTGAAGATCAAATCCGCATCTGCCGGGACAAGGGCAAGATTGCGGATGACGAGCCGATTGAGATGTACCGGTTCCGGGTCGACCGGTTTCGCTGATTCTTGCCCAAAAAAAGCAGGCCGGCAAACCCGGCCTGCTTCATTGAATCATAGAGTTAACAAACTATCCGACATAGCCACACTTGCTGGCCGGGGTTCGGGTGTCCATGTTTTTGCCGCGGTTCGTGTGATCGTCGATTTCCCCGGCACAGCCGATCATCCGGCCGAACAGAAACGCCATGAAGCTGGCCCATTCGATATTTTCCTCTTTAATGGCCCCCTTCCTGTAATCCGACCACAGCATTTTGAGCAGAATCACCGCGATGACGGCGTCGATATTGACGCAGTACACGTTCTTCGTCACCTTGGCCTTGAACAGGCTTTCCACCAGGTGATGATAAAAATCGAGGAACACATTGTACAACCCCTTGTCCTTGAACAGTTTGCTGACATATTCCTCACGCGGGTCGAGGTTGACATCTTTCCCCTTAAATATCGGATGATTCACGCAGGGAATCTTGGCGTACTCCAAATGGCCGAGGCCTTTCTGTTCCTTTTTATAATCGCGGTACCACTTGGCGTAATCCGTGGCCATCTTCTCCAGATCCACCCCGTGCTTGATGTCCGCCGGATCTTTGAGGTCGCTGTCCTTGAACTGGTCGATCAGAAACGCCGCCGCTTCGTAGCCGTTGCCGCCATGGGCGAACCCGGTGTGGGTCAGAAAACCGATGAAACTTTTGTTGATTTGTACGCGGTCGGGCTGTTCCGGTCCGTCAGCGCTGACCGCGCCCTTGGCCCCCTGGGCGGAAATGGTACCGGGACCGTTGGTGATGATCAGGCCCAATAGAACCTGGAACTCGAACAACTCCCCTTCGGTGGCATTCCGTCCGATCAAGGCAAGAAATGCGGTGCGGGTGAAGCTGTAGCCGAGCAGATCGTCGTTTTTCACGCCGCAGAACGTGTCGGCGCCATGCTGGTTTTCAGGTGCCCCGACGCCGACCATGGTGCTGTAGATCAGGCCGTACCAGGGCAGGCGCACCAGGGTGGTCTTTGAAATCTTTTTGGACCGCAGGCTCGGCCAGGCGAGAGTCGCCCATATCGCGGCCACCACCGCGCCCATGGACACGTGGCCTTTATGCGCGGCCGCAAAATCCGAAAGGAAATCGATGAAGACCGATTTGCCCTTGGATTGACACGTATCCAGGACCTTGCCCGCGCCGGCATCCGCCGCCGAATCTAAAAGCGCATCCTTATAACCGGCGGCTCCCTTAATGAGCGACTTGTAATCGAAATCTTTTTCCGGATCGTTCATATCCGTCAATTTAAAAACCTCCAGCAGAGCTTCCACCGCGTCCATAGCCTTCTGCGCTTTCTTCTTGCCGATGATGGACACCGCCGCGGCCTGCACCGTATTGGGAGAGTTGCCCGCCTCACGGGAGGCCGTTGCCGCCGCCAGAGACGGTTGACCGTGTTGATTGACAAAGGCATTCAATACGGCATTGGCCATTGCGGTACCCGATTCGCTGGGGTAGCTGTGAGTCAACGCGAATACCAGGTTTTTCTCAAACGATTGGTTGGACGCGTCCAGAATCGAAACATTGTGGATCTGCGAGACCTGGGTCTTGGGATCCATCTTGGACGCGCCGCTGGCGTCTTTCATGATTTCCCGGCTGATCTGCGCGCCGACCTGCTGTTTGAGCGCCTCGATTTGCGCGTTGTACGGTTCAATCGCCTTGACTGGCTGAATGTCCAGTTCCTTGGGAAGCGCGACCCCGTTATTACTGCCGAACCAGCATTTCAGGGACAGGTCGCCCTTCGGTTCGAAATCCAGCTTCTTGCCGTTCAGTTCCATGACTTTGGTCAGGGCTTCCGGAATGTGAGCGATGTTGGTGACCAGTGCGCCTTTCTTGGAGCACACAGGATTTTCCGGCGAGAAAATATCCTTTACCCCGAAAAAGTCCTTGAACCAGTCTTCCTTGGCCACCGCGTCGTCGCCGGAACCGGCCAGCGAACCGGCATGGCCGCAGGACTTGGTGAGCTTGGTTTTCCAGCGACCCACCACACAGGCGATGATCGGTTTGTCCGACTTGAGTCCATGCTCGTAATACCCGCCAGGCTCGCAGTACAAAACGGCGGCTTGAGACCGATCGTCGTTATTGAGGGCGTAAATGAATTCCTGGGGCCCGTAGTGGATGTACACATCCTTGCCGCTGGACACGGATGTGGTGGTGCCCCAACCCGCCGTCACCAGATAAACCGCGATGGTGGTGGTGAAGTTTCCGGAATTGGAGAAGATCGCAACGGAACCCTTGATCAGGGATTCATCCGGATGACTGCCGCCCAGGGCACCGCCGATGCGGACACGGTTCCAGGAGTCCGCCACGCCCAGACAGTTGCCGCCAAACAGGTCGACCCCATTGGTCTGGCAGATGGCGCGCATGACGCGGGAATCTTTGACGGAAACCTTTTCCGTGAGGACGATGACTTTTTTCAGTTTGGGATTCTGGCGCACGGCTTCCGCCACGCCGTCTTTCACGCCGGAAGGGGGTAGATAGACCACGGCCGTATTGAATTCATGGCCCGCGGCCATTCCCTCCTTGATGGAGTTATATACGGGGATGTTGCCATTTTTGGTCGGCAGGAATTTGCCGGATTTTCCCGGACCCGTTCCGAATACAACGTTGCCGCCGGAATATTCGTGACTGATCGGGGTGACGGCGGAACTTTCTTTTCCCAATATATTCAAAACGACGACTTTATCCTCCTTGGCCGCCAACTCAGACAGTGAATTGATCCCTACGTAATAAGGGAAATCCGCGACTCCTTCTTTATGCATATGCCTAGTCCTCCAGAATAGTGCTTAGCGATTCGAGTTAGGTTATTTGATGTTCATCGATTTTTTGATTTCATCCTTGCCGCCGTTCAGCATCCAGCGGTTGACGGCCCGCGCATAATTGATCACTTCCGACATGGCGCTGTCGTGGCCGAAAAAGCGGTACGGAATTCCCAGGGAATCGAGCGTGTCGCGCAGGTAGGCCATGCCGCGCACCAGGTTGGGTCCGCCGCGGCCCACCACGACGAACAGGGGGTGCGGCCCGTACTGCTGGAAATACCACTTGATGCCGTCGCCCATCGCGCGGAAGGTTTCGTAAATATCCGTGTTGTTCGCCTTACCGCCGATGATGAACAGCACGTTGGACTGGGGCAACCAGTATTTGAACGTGATCTTGGAGATATCATTCATCTTGGCATAGGGCGGGTTGCCGCCGAAGTCAGAGGAGATGGTCGCGTCCTCACCCAACAGTTCCGTGACCATGGCGTTGGCGCCGCCGCCGAAGGTCGGCGCAGTGATCGTTCCCTCATCGTTGATGACATACACATCGCTCTGCCCCTGATACGTCCGGAGTTGGTTGATCTCCTGTTCAAATTCCGAATCGTCGGAAGTGAACAAATCGTCCGGGAGATGCAGGCGCTTCCACGCCGGATCGTCCTGATCGAACGCGCATTTGAAGTCGCATGCCAACGGGGTCAGGCGCTTGCCATTGTTGAACATGCGGATGGGGTTGAGTTCCAGCATCAGCATGCCGTAGTTGTTGTACAGGTCCCACAGTTTCGGAAGGTTCTGCACCAGTGGACTGATAATTTCCGTCGGGGCTCCGAGGCTGTCCAGCGCATTGGAGACATGGAACGCCTTCAGGCCGGTCAACGGATCAAACGGCACCACCGCCAGCTTGTCCGCCGGCAACTCTTCGATATCCACACCGCCGTGATGGGTGATGGTCATGGCGGGAGCGCGGTAGATGGTATTGTCGGTGATCGAAAAATAAACTTCGTGATCCGCCGGTACGCCGCCTTCAAAAGTGACGCCGTTGGATTTGACCAGGCGGTTGCCGTCCTGATGGGTGGCGAAGTACAGCCGCTCTTTTTCTTTGAGCGCGTCGGTGATGTTGTCCACCCGCCCGATCAAACCGAACTTGCCCTTTTTCCCAACCCCGCCCTTGAAAACCGGCTTGATGAACACCTGCTTGTGTTTCTGGATCATTTCTTTGATTTCATCGACGCTGGCTTCGGGGCCTCGCACGTCCGACCGGGGGAACTCCACCAGGTCCAGCAACTTGCGCCCCCATAACATACCGGTAATGTACATTTCGGTTCTCCTGCCTTAAAAAATATTCTTCAAAAAATAATTATATTAATGAATGCGCAACCGCATTCGGATGGCTATCCGCACACAACAGGGGTCCGGGAAAGTGATGGCACCTCCACCCCATTGATTTTTCGGCTCAAGTGTGGGAACTCCAGATAGGAATGCACTATTTTATGAAAATGGGCGGTTTTGTCAACCCTGCTCACAAAACTCCAAAATACCGGCTTTTCAAGGTTTCACACAAAATTTACCGGTGGGGCCCTCCGGCATCGGGAGGAACCCCATTGGGAGGGGGCTTTTCAGGCGTCGGACGGCGCGTCCAGGGGCGGCGATTGGGACAGATAATACGCCATTCCCACATACCACAGGGCGGTGCCGATGCCCAGGGTTCCGAGCGAAAGGGTGCCGGTTTGG
>CAYPKH010000060.1:0-8678 GCA_964411245.1 uncultured Nitrospina sp. | reverse complement strand
ATGAATAATCGCACTCTGGCCCAGATTCTCCGCCGGGTGAAGACCTTCCTGGAACCCAGGACGCCCCCCGTGATGGTCAAAATCGGCCGAAAGGCCGATCCCTTCCGTATTCTGGTGGGGTGCCTGCTCAGTTCCCGCACCCGGGACGAGGTCACCGAATCGGCCTGCGCCCGCCTGTTCCGGCGGGTGAACGATCCCCGGACGCTTCTCAAGCTGTCCACCCGGCAACTGGAACGCGAGATTTATCCGGTCGCGTTTTACCGGAATAAAGCCTTGGCTCTGAAATCCCTGTGTTCTGACCTGGCCGATCGCTTTAACGGCAAGGTTCCCAAAACTCTGGAGGACTTATTGACGTTGAAAGGGGTGGGACGGAAGACCGCCAACCTGACCTTGATCCTGGCGTTCGACGGCATGGGGATTTGTGTGGACACGCATGTGCACCGCATCGCCAACCGCTGGGGGTATGTCGAAACCGTAACCCCCGATCAAACGGAAGCCGCCCTGCGGGAAAAACTGCCGGCTCGGTACTGGCGTTCCTTCAATGAATGGCTGGTGGGATTCGGGCAGACCTGCTGCAAGCCGATGTCACCGCTATGCAGTGAATGTCCGGTGGAAAAGTATTGCCCCCGCATCGGCGTGGACCGGCACCGGTAACCCCCCGCTTCCCTGCGAACCGTATAAAAGGTGCCAATGATTTTTACTTCAGGTTTCCGAGGGCTTTTTTCTGCAGGGCGATCAACTCCTTGATGCCCTTGTGCGCCAGGCTGAGCAGGGCCGTCAGGTCCTTGTCAGAGAAGGGTTCCCGCTCCGCGGTTCCCTGAACTTCTACAAACCCGCCGCTTCCGGTTTTGACGATGTTCATATCCACTTCCGCCTCCGAATCTTCGCTGTAATCCAGATCCAGAATCATTTTTCCGTTCAGGATACCGACACTGGTCGCCGCCACAAAATCCTTAATTGGAACAACATCGATCAGCTTATCCTTTTTCATTTGTTTCAGCGCCAGGCACATGGCGACGAAAGCGCCGGTGATGGAGGCCGTCCGGGTTCCACCATCCGCCTGAATGACGTCGCAGTCGATCCAGAGGGTTCGTTCGCCCAGTTGTTCCATATCGACCACAGTGCGCAGGGAACGGCCGATCAGCCGCTGGATTTCCTGGGTGCGGCCGGAGACTTTGCCGCGCGAAGATTCCCGGGGGGTGCGGGTATGGGTGGAGCGGGGAAGCATGGAGTATTCCGCAGTGACCCAGCCCTGGTTTTTATCCCGTAAAAATGGCGGCACCTTGTTTTCGACGCTGGCGTTGCAGATGACTTGGGTGTTTCCCACCTGGATCAGGACGGACCCCTCAGCGTGTTTGATAAAATGTTTCTTGAGGGATACGGCTCTCATTTGATTGGGTGTGCGGCCATCACTTCGGGTCATTTAAATCTCCGGAACTTGGGTGCGGGTTAACGAAACAGGGGTCTTGTGAGTGAGGCAGGTAAAATAACAGGATTTGAGTTTTTATTCAATGAAGCCCCTTCGGCTTCCCCGTAGATCCCACCTGGGAAATCGGACTGCCCGGGGGTCGAAAGGGCATGCGAAACCTCTTTTACACCTACTTTCAATCATTTCCGGACAGCGTGTGGAACTCAGCATAACTCATTAAATTTATTGATTTTAAAGATGAAAGGAATTAATCTGAAACAAATCACCAAGCATTCCTCCACCATTCAAACAGCGGAAAAACCATGGATTCCTATTTTCAAGAGGGAGTGAAATTCAAGGGAGTATTACACAGCAAGGGCCTTCTCCATGTCGGCGGAGAATTTGAAGGAGAGATGTTTTCCGCGGATCACCTGGTGATCGGCAAGGGAGGATTCGTGAAGGGCAACATCAAAACTTACGACATCACTAATTTGGGTACGATCCAGGGTGATGTGGAGGCGGAAAACAAAGTCAACCTGAAAGAGAACAGCACATTGACGGGGAACATCAAGACCCATCAGCTGATTGTGGATGAAGGCTCGAATTTTGAAGGCCAGTGTCGCATGACCAAAGCCAAGCCGGAAGCCAGGCTCTCTTCCAAGCCCCAAAAAAAAGAAACGGTTGAAACGCTCACTCCCATCAGTGAAGCTCTGTCGGTCGCGGTGGAGGATATTATTCCCGAACCGCCCCATGCTCCGCCCATCCCCGGCGAATCCGAAAAGAAATCGGTCTTCGCGTTTATAACGAAAATTTCCAAACCCGGAAAATCCGTGCTCGCGATTGCGGCGGGCCTGGCGGTGACCGTTTGGGCGGTCATGCAGTTTTCCGGCCCGGAACCCAACAGCGTCAGTGATTTCCTGAATAAAGGCACGGCTTACCTGGAAGAAAAGAAGTATTCGAATGCCGAAGGCGAATTCCTGAAGGCGCTGAAAATATCCCGCAACAATCCTCATGTCTACGCCGGGCTGGGTGAAGTCTATCTGCAAAAGAAAGAATGGAACCAGGCGCTGACCCAGTTCAAGCGCTCGCTGGACCTTCGACCCTTGGAAAACAACTACCGCATCAAGTTGGCCAAAGTGTATTCCGGCAAAGGTCAGTTCAAGCAAGCGGCTGACATCTACCATTCGGTCATCGAAAGGGATCCTCAAAACTCCCATGCGTTTTACGAATTGGGAGCTCTGAAATTGAGTGAAGGCGCACGGGACGATGGCATCGCCGCCCTGCGGATGGCCTCCCGGATCGATCCGGATTTTTACCGGCCCCACCGCCTGCTGGCGGAATTGTACCTGGAGGAAAACAAACTCGCAGAAGCGATTCATGAAATGAAACAGGCGGTCCGGGTTCAGACCGATGAACCGGAACTGCATCTGGTCCTGGCCGAGCTGTTCATCAAAAATAATCAGCAAGAGGAAGCGGTGGAACAGTTTGAGCAGGTTGTGGAATTGTTCCCGGAAAACCTGAAAGCCCGGATGCAAGTGGCGCACTGGTATCTGGAAAATGGAGATTACGCCAAATCCCTGGATTCCTACCTGGCCGCGGAAAAACTCGATCCGAAAAACCCAACCATTCAAACCCGGTTGGGAAAAATTTACCTGACCTCCCATGACAAGGACAAAGCCGAGCTGGCGTTGCGCAAAGCGGTGCAATTGAATGACCAGAACGGTGAAGGATTTTACCTGTTAGGAAAACTGTTATACCAAAACAAAAAACTGGATGAGGCGCAGACCGCTCTGGAAACCGCCGTGGGACTGGACCCGAAACTGGGAGGCGCGCATTATGGACTGGGGCAAATCCTGATGGAGACCGAACAGATTGCCCACGCCGCGCAATCGTTTGAACGGGCGTATAAGGCGGATCGGGGAAAACTCCAGTACATGCTGGCCCTGGGACACGCCCAGACTGAGAACAAAAACGCCAACCGTGCGGTGGAGGTTTTGCTGAAGGCCGCCAAAATGGAACCCAACAACGGCCGGGTTTCCCACGAGCTGTGCGAAGCTTATAAGAAGAAGCGGTTTTACCGGGTCAGCATCGGCCATTGTGAAAAGGCTCACAATATTCTCCCGGATTCGTACCCGGTGATGAACCGTCTGGCTTGGTTGTATGCCAAGAAGAAAACCAAACTGAAGAAGGCGACACGCCTGTCCCGGAAAACGGTGCAGGCCAATCCGCAAAATCCAAAATATCTCGACACTTTGGCGGAAATTTATTACGTCCGTGGAAAAAAGGATCAGGCCATCGAAACCATTCAGAAGGCCTTGGCCCTGGATGCGGACAACCGGCTTTACAAACAGCAACTGTGGCGTTTCAAACATATTAAAAGCACGCCGCGGCAGAAAGTGAAAGCTGAAGCCGAAGCGGCCGCCCCCACCGAAACCACGGAACCGGTGGATACGGAAACCACCGCGGAGGAAACGACGGAGAATACCGATTCGGAAGTCGTGGTCACACCCTTCGATACGTTTGGAGCAGGTCCGGAGGAGAACAATCCGGAAACCTCCAACGCGCCGTCTGCGGCCGAAGAACTGTAGCCGCTAAAAAATCCCCATCCCCTTCATGCCGATGTAGCCGAAATAGCATACCAGCAGGATGACACCATCGTGCTTGCTCAGTCGGTGCTCTAGCCGGATCAAAATCAGCAACAGGCAAGTCACTCCGGTGGTAATCAACAGGTCCGGGTGGATGGGTTCCTGAATACTCAGCGGCCGGAGCAAGGCGCTGGCCCCCAGAACCATAAAAATATTAAAGATATTGCTTCCGAAGATGTTTCCGAGCGCCATTTCACCATGGCCCCGCCGGGCGGACATCAGGGAAGAGACGATTTCCGGCAGGCTGGTCCCTACCGCCACGATGGACACCCCGATAAACCATTCGCTGATGCCGATGCGGCGGGCGATGTTCACTGCACCGTAGACCATCCCTTCGGCGCCCAGGACCAACAAAGCCAACCCGGCGACGGTCAACGCAATTTGATAGCCCATACCCCTGCCGGCGAACAGCGAAAACTCATCATCCAACTGAAAGTCCGATCCGGGGTCCGCTTTAAGCGTTCTCCAGAGGTAAACGAACAGCCCCGCCAGCAACAATAAACCCTCCCAGCGGGAGAGGGTGAGGTCCCAGACCAGAAACACGATGAGGAAGCTGGCCAGCAACAGGGGAGGGGTTTCCGATCGAAACCGTTTCTGGCTTATGGTCAGGGGGACGATCAGGGCGGTCATTCCCAGCACCAGTCCCATGTTGGCAATATTGCTCCCGATGACATTGCCCACCGCCAGCTCCGGGGCTCCCTGAAAGGAGGCCAGCAGGCTGACCGCCAGCTCCGGGGCAGAGGTGCCGAATCCCAGCACCGTCGCGCCGATCACAAACGGGCTGATTTTGAAATGGTGGGCGATTCTCAAACTTCCGTTGATCAGGGCCTCGCCGCCGAAATACAATAAAACGAGGCCTGCCAGCACATAAACGAAGTCGATGGTCATAGCAAACAGGGTGTGAGCATTATGGCACCGGATGGCAAATGGCGTTCCAGCGTTCCGGGTTGTGAACTATACGGGAATGGTTCAACGAAGGGCGAATGAAATGTAGAACGGATAATAAAGATTGGAGATCCTTCTGAGTCAAGCCATGACGATTTTACAAGAATTGGTGACAAATTTCATGAAAAAAGAAAAATAAAAACCAGGGACCCTGCGCGGATCCCTGGTTCTCAAACGAATCGTTTGGATTCGGCGTCAGCTGCCCTCGCGCATGGGTGCGGAGGTTTTCATTTCCTGACCGGCGCCACTGCCATCTTCCATTTTCATTTGGCCGGATTGTTGATCCTGGGGCGGCATGCCCCCACTGCCTTCTTCCATGTGGCCGACCTTCTGGGATTTATAGTCCTCGCTGTGCTTCTTGTCCTTGTAATCTTTAGGGTCGGTGCCGGAACCAATGCCTTCTTCATGAGAAGTTTTGGAGGTTTTCATACCGGAACCCTCTTCCAAATGTCCGCGGTCCGCCCAAGTCAAGTTTGAGGCCGCGAGAGTCAGCAAGAAAGTTAATGCGGATAAAACGATTATCGATTTTTTCATGAACAACTCCTGATCAAGTAGGGTGAAAACCCTAAAATGGATAAGAACCGCCCTGGTTCCAATAGGTCGAATATCCATCCAATATATTACAGGGAAAAATTCGTATTCCACGGAATATTCCAAAGGATCTGAAAAAAAACCTCATCGCGAAGGATGAGGGCTCCATGGATCGGGGGTGGTCAGGATTTCTTGCGGATCAGGGTTCCTGTGTATCCCATATTCTCGATTTTTTTCTGATTTTGGACGGCGCTCGTATTGCTGTCGAAATTACCGACACGGACGATATATATGCGCGAGTCCATTTTCATTTGCTTCAGGCTGGTGAAGATGCCCCTTCGGGTCAGGTCCTCTCTTAGGCTCTCCGCTTTGGGTTTGGATCGTTCCTGGCCCAGAATAATGGAATGACTACCGTTGTCGTTCTTTTTCAAGACGGGATTCAATCCTTTTTTCCTCAACTCCGAGATCATATTCTGGGGACTGCTTTCATCCGCGAACCCGCCGATAAACACCACATACATGGACGATCGGGTTGTCCGGGTTTGGACGAGCGGGGAAAATCCGCCGGACATCAGCCGCTTGATCACCCGGTCAGCGTTGGATTTGACCGAGAAAGCACCCACTTGAATAAAATACCGGCTTTGCGCCGCGGTAAGCCGCAGAGCGGATGTGGACGGTGCGCTTTTGAAGGGAGCCTCTATATTCGGTGTCGCGGCCATCGCGGGAGCTTTTGGGGCTGCCGGTACTTGGGCGTTTCCGGTTTCAGGTGCAAAAGGGGACCGGCTCGTGAAGACAGGGGATTTCGGCTCGCCGGGTGACGCGGGTTCTGCAGGTTCCGCTACGGCTTCGGAATTCCCCTGTTCCGGTGCTTCCAGATTCTTCTGAATCATGGACATCACTTCGTTTTCCAAGGGACTCAAGTCCTGCCCGGTCGCTTCGGGCTGGGCGGGAACCGAAGGCGTCCCCGCTTCCGGTGCCGGAGTCGATTCACCTACCAGGAAAGGAATGGGTTTGGGAATCGGTCCCGGAGCCAGGGGCGCTTCCGCGACCCGCGGTTCGTCGGTCAGAAACGATGGCATGGGAATGGACAGGTTCTGCGGTCCGTTGATGACCATATAGAATAATCCCACTCCGATCAGAACCAATAAAAGCATTCGGGTGTTGTTGGAGCGCAGTTTCTGGTCGATTTCAGCCTGCGCCTCTTGTTCAGCATCAAGAATCAAATCGTCAATTTTTCTTATGGTTTTATGCGGGGGCCGTTCGCTGAATTGAGGGTCCTTAAATAGTTTGGCAGACATGGTTTTTGGGGAGTGAAAGGTTATTGAAAGTTGAGATCTGATTTCGCCGTTAGGGTTGGTGGGTGGGAGAGTCGGATTCTGGCTGATGAAAAATATGCGGAGCGGGAAAAAATCTGTTAATTTGATAGAGCCGGTGATCGGGGACAGCCCAAACCTTTCTCCCGATTGAACTGGAAATATTATATATTTTCCTTTTTTGGGTGTCAAGCAAAAGTCATTGTACTTTCATGGGTTATACGGAAACGGCCATATGTTAATTTTAACAAATTTTAATAAATTATCCTATGCCTTCCGGACCTGATATTTCCGTCAAATTGGGCGCTTTAGAATTGAGCAATCCGGTCATCGCCGCCTCCGGCACTTTCGGCTATGGCCTGGAATTTCTCCCGTTTCTCGATCTCAACCGGTTGGGTGGATTTTGCACCAAAGGACTTTCCCTGAAACCCCGCGTGGGCAATCCGGTGCCCCGCGTGTTCGAAACCGCTTCCGGCATGCTCAATGCCATCGGGTTGGAGAACGTCGGCCTCAAAAAATTCCGGGACGAGAAACTTCCTCTCCTGCAACCCTACCGGACCCGCATCATTGCCAACTTTTTCGGAGAAACGGTCAAAGAATATGCCGAAATGGCGGAGCAATTGTCCGAGTTGGAACGGATCGACGCGCTGGAAATGAATATCTCCTGTCCCAACGTGGAAGAGGGCGGGCTGGCCTTCAGTTCCAATCCCCGGATTGTGGAGCAGGTGGTCGCGGCGGTGCGCCCCGTCACCTCGAAATATTTGATCGTGAAGCTGTCCCCGAACGTGACCGATATCTGTGAGATCGCGCAGGCCGCTCAACAGGCGGGAGCCGATGCCGTTTCGCTGGTCAACACCTACGTGGGGATGGCGCTGGACATCACCACCCGCAAACCCCATCTCGCCAATACCAGCGGCGGGTTATCCGGCCCGTCCATCAAACCGATCGCCCTCCACCAAGTGTATCAGGTGGCGCGAGCGGTCACTATTCCGGTGATCGGCATCGGAGGCATCCGGACGGCGGAAGATGCGCTGGAGTTTTTGATAGCGGGCGCCTCGGCGATTCAGGTGGGCACCGCCAATTTTTTCGATCCTGCCGTCACCATCAAAATCATCGATGGAATCCGCCGCTGGTGTGTTCAAAACAATATTAGCAAACTGGATGAGATTCTAGGTTCCAAATAGTTGATATTATGGAATATAAATTCTCGGCACCCGCTTGCCCACGCCGCATAGAATTTCGTAAGGGATGGTATCCGCCTGGGCCGCCATTTCGTCGGCGGTGATCGTTTCATCGCCCTGTTGACCGAGCAACACCACCTCGTCGCCCTCCTGCGCCCCGGGAATGTCCGTCACATCCACCATGCACATGTCCATGCAGATGGTACCGACTTGCGGGACCTTGTGTCCGCGCACCAGCACCTGCATCCGGTTCGTCAGGAGCCGTTCCAATCCGTCGGCGTAACCGATCGGCAGGGTGGCGATTTTGCTGTCGCGTTGGGTGACGAATTTCTTGCCGTAGCTGACCGGCGATCCTTTGGGCAGGGCATTGATGGTCAGAATCCGGGTTTTCCACTGCATGACCGGACGCAGGGAAAAATCTTTATTCCCGGTGGTTAAAGCGTCCGCCACCGGACCCAGTCCGGGAGCGGGTAACGCCCCGTACAAGGCGATTCCGGGCCGGACCAGGTCGAACTGGCTCTCCGGAAACTGGAGCAGGGCGGCACTGTTGGCGCAATGGGCCAAAGGGATGTTGAATTTTGCGGCTTTCAATTGTTTGAGCGCGGATTGAAGCCGCGCGATCTGGTTTTGGGTGAATTCAGGATCGGAATCATCC
>CAYPKH010000059.1:0-8717 GCA_964411245.1 uncultured Nitrospina sp. | reverse complement strand
GGAGCGCAGGTCAATCCCAAAAGAGGTCCTTTTCCCCTGGTGGGAGCCGCCCGTGAGGGCAACACCCGCGTGGCCCGGGTGCTGCTCAACCACAAGGCCCGGGTGGAGGGTCCGCACAAAGCCGCCAAAACCCCGCTTCACCTGGCGGCGGAACGGGGAGGCCTCGATATGGTCCGTCTGCTCCTGGCGTTTGACGCCCAACCCGACAGCAGGGACAAGGCGGGAAAAACCCCGATTTACTACAGTGCTTCCCAGGATCACCTTCGCGTAATGGATGAGCTGATCCGGCATGGGGTGAACGTGAACCAGAAGATTCCCGAAGGGACCCTGTTACACCTGGCCGCCGAAAAGGGATATGTCCGCGCGGCGAGTATTCTGATCAACAAAGGCGCCAAGCTGGAGATGAAAAACGCTAAGGGGAAAAAACCACTCGACGTGGCCATCAATCACAAGAATCGACGGGTCGCGGACCTGATCCTGCAGGAGACGATCAATCAAAGAGAGGCTGATAAATAGGGAACCGGTTCCGCTCCGCTAAAACTTGCAGGAGGTGCTGGTTTTGACCAGCGCGTCGGAGTTGACCCACTGCAAACCCTCGTTCGGAATCAGGAAATCCCCTTCCGCATTGCGGAACGGGAGCCATTCGTGGTTGATATAGACTTCGTTGGGCCTGAAGTTGGCCTTGTAGGTGAGCGATTTGTTCTTCGCGATAAAATATCCCATATAAAAGTACGAAATACCGCGGCTCTGGCAGAATTGAATCTGCTTGATGAGGCTGTACGTGCCCAGGCTCAGACGCGCGTGCTCCGTGGAGTAAAACGTATAGATCGCTGAGAAGGTTTTGCGCGTCACGTCCGCCAGGGCAACGCCGATCAGTTTTCCGTCCAGTAAATATTCGAACTCCATTCCGAACGGGGTTTTCGCGTAAAAAGACAAACGGAAATTCTCCTCGTCCTCGACATCATCCTCCAACGATTGAAACCGTCGTTTGTGATCCAGGTAAAGCTTGAATTTTTCTTCCGAATAATGCGGCCGACCCAGACGGATGTCCACCTGTGAAGAGGCCCCGATCGCCCGCTTCTGGCTCCGGGTTATGGCATAGTCGTCGGTCCGGAGGCGGATCGGCACGCAGTCGTGGCATTGGTGGCACCGGGGGCGGAAATAATATTCCCCGAAATGCCGCATGCCGTGGGCCAGCAGGTACTCGAACTCCACCTCGGAAATATCTTCTAGAAGATACTCCTCGAAGAGGGATTTGCGGTCCTTGAAGTACCCGCACTGGAATGGTTTGGAATCGATAAAATGAGCCAGCATATCCAAGTCGTCCTAATAATCGGCTAATTTTATACCATTTTTTCGGCGAAATACAGAATCGCAAAACCCTTTAAAGAAGAAAGGGTTGTGCGCCCTGCCCGGTCCGGCGAAAAACCGGTCCTGGGAATACCGCCGCACGGCCCCATACCGTTGTAAAATCAAGGTTTTTGTGCTTAACTGGCGGCGTCTTTCGGCCCCTCACATAAATTGCGGAGATCTCTTCATCCGGAAATGGAAAACCCCCAAACCACAAACCCGCCTTTGAAGGTCTCGGTCATTATTCCCACTTACAATGAATCGACCGTTCTTGCCGAAACCCTGGCCCGGCTGAAGGTCCATCAACCGTTTGAGATTCTGATCGGCGACGGCGGCAGCGAGGACGGCACGGTGGGCATCGCCCGCCGCTGGGCCATCCCGGTGATTCCGGCGCCTCGCGGCCGGGCGTCCCAGATGAACGCGGCCGCCCAGGAGGCTACGGGCGATCTACTGTGGTTCCTGCATGCCGACAGCCATATTGACACCTGCGGTTACCGCGCCATGACCACAACCATGGCCAACGGCCACTACCTGGGAGGAGCGTTCAGCCTTCAGATCGACTCGCCTCACCCCGCCCTGCGCACCATTTCGCGGCTGGCGACCCTGCGCTCCCGTTACCTGAACCTGGTGTACGGCGACCAGGGGATTTTTGTCCGGCGCGAGGTCTTCCGGGATCTCAAGGGATTTTCTCCCCTGCCGATCTGCGAGGACCTGGATTTTTTCCGCAAATTAAAAAGACGGGGACCGGTAGTGCTCCTGCGGGAAAAGGCCGTCACCTCTCCCCGCCGCTGGCTGTCGGAGGGAATCGGTTTCGCCACCTTCAGGAATTTAGCCATCGCGTCTTTGTTTCTGATGGGGTTTTCCCCCGCCGTGTTAAGCCGCTGGTACCCGCCGAAACGGTGACCCAAAACCCTTGCATGGGGTCGGGCGCAACAGATATAATGAATGCATCAACTTGAACCCTCGAGATTGAAATGGGAAAACGCAACTCCAACAGGAAAAAGAAGTCCGGCGGAAAAAAAGCCCCGGCGCGAAGAATCCTGCGGACCGCTTCGGCGTTCATCGCCGCTATCGCCATGGTGCTGGCGGGCGTGTACGTTTATACCAAACCGCCGGGACGCGCCACCGCTTCCAACCCCGCACCGGCGAAAGGTCAACTGATCGAAAACCGGCCGGTGCTGAGTTCCGCCCTGTTCTCGGGCAAAGCCGCGCTGGCCTATAAATACGCCGCGGAAATACCCAAAGTCATCGACAGCCAGTTCTGTTACTGCTATTGCAAAAAAAACCACGGCCATAAAACCCTGCTGACCTGTTTCACAAGTATGCATGGATCCAAGTGCGACATCTGCATTGGAGAAGTCATCTACGCCTACGGACTGTACCAGGAGGGTAAAAGCCTCGACGAAATTGTGGTCGCGGTGGATAAGAAATTTTACCGGCCCTATAAAAGGCATCTATAATTATTCCCATGGAACAAGCGATAGAGAAAAAACCGGCTCATATTTTCATTCCGTACGCGATGCTGGTCACCGCCCTGCTTTCCTTTTTGATCATCGCGGTTAACAAGGTGGAGTTGAAACCATTCGAGATGGAATACCCGGCGGAAGCGTTCATCGCCCCGGGTTTTGAACTGCCGTCCCTTTCCGGCGGCACGGTCGATCTCAAAAATTATCGTGGCAAGGTGGTGTTCATCAACTTCTGGGCCACTTGGTGCGCCACCTGCAAGGTGGAAATGCCCTCCATGCAGAAGGTGTATGACCGGTTCAAGGACCAGGGCCTGGAAATGCTGACCATCAGCGTCGACAAGGACCAGAGCTTGATCCAGCCGTTCATGGATGAATACCAGCTCACCTTCCCGGTGCTGCTCGACCCGAAAAGCAGCGTCGCTAAACAAGATTATAAAACCACCGGCGTGCCGGAAACCTTCATCGTCAACAAACACGGCATCATCGTGCACAAGGCCATCGGTCCCCGTGACTGGGCGACGGACGACGCCCTGGCGGCGTTCGCGCAACTGGTGGCGCAATCCTGATATGAAACGATTCGCTTCCATCCTGCTCGTTTGCTTTTGGGTCACGGCCCATCCCGTTTCGCTGTGGGCGCATGGCGGCGGTCATGACGCTCCGCAAATCCAACCGGAAACCACTCTGCCGGAACTGCCGGAAGCCCCCTTGGGCGGGGACCTCCCGGGACGGGCCGAAATCGGATCGGGTGCGGTGGATTACGGAATTGAAGAACTCATCGGGCCGGAGGATACGGAAGTGGTGGGTGACGGTCCTTTGTGGGGAAAAAACCAGGAAGTGCTGGATAACGGGGAAATGCCCATGGATTTGAACATGATGCCGGAAAACGAAGGCCACGACATGTCCCAAATGAATCAAGTCCAACCCGCTGAACACCAATGGGTGTCTACATCGAACAAAGGGTATGGGTGGGCGGCGGCGCTGACCCTGTTTTCGGGTGTGCTGTTCGGATTTCTGACTTTGAAACGCCCGCGTGAATAATCTTCGGCTCCGGCCGGAAACCTGAGGCTCTCATGCCCGACGGACTCCTCCAAACGGTTAAGGAACGGCTCGGACTCGAAATTCT
Source organism: uncultured Nitrospina sp. (assembly GCA_964411245.1). GTDB lineage: Bacteria > Nitrospinota > Nitrospinia > Nitrospinales > Nitrospinaceae > SZUA-226. The sequence continues at coordinate 4,778 of CAYPKH010000059.1, read as the reverse complement.
CGAATACGAGGTTCCGGAGCACTCCAACTCATTCAAATACTCCCTCGGCGGAATGACGCTTTCCGCGTTTTCCATTCTGGTTTTAAGCGGACTCCTGCTGGCCCAGTTTTACGTGCCCGACCCCGACCGCGCCAACCCCAGCCTGCACTACCTGGTCGACCAGGTGTGGCTCGGCTGGTTTTTGCGTGGCATTCATTTCTGGGCGGGGGAGGTACTGACCATCACCCTGCTCCTGCATATGATCCGCGTCGCGTTCACCGGATCGTACAAGGCGCCGCGGGAGGTCAACTGGTACATCGGCGTGGTCCTGCTGTTGATGATGGTCGGCCTGCTGTTTACCGGCACCGTGCTGAAATGGGACCAGGAGGCGTACGAGGCCCTCGCGCATTTTCTGTGGGTGGCGGAGGGCATGGGTATCTTCGGCCTGCCGCTCACCGAACAGTTCGCGCAGGGGGTGCCGCTGTTGAGCCGCATCTACATGTGGCACATCTGCCTGCTCCCCTTGCTCACCCTGCCGTTGATCGGACTGCACCTTTTTTACATCAAATATCATAAATTGTCGCCACTCCCGGAACAACCGGAAGCCGAAAAGAAAATCCCCTTCAGCCGTCACCTGATTTATCTGAATCGCGCGGGAGCCGGCATTTTCATGTTGATCTGCGGGCTGGCGTTGACCGTCGCCCCGCCGCTCGGGGAACCGCCGGTGGCGGGACTGGAAGTCACCAAACCGCCGTGGCAGTTTGTCTGGCTGTACGCCCTGGAAAATCTGTGGGTGCCGTTTCTGGTGGTCGCGCCGCTCTTGTGCATCCTGTTTCTGCTGGCGGTGCCCATTATCGACCGCGGACCGGAAACCCATTGGAAAAAACGGCCGGTCGCCACCTGGGTGCTGGCCGCCTGTATCGTGTTGTCCGTCGCGCTCATCCTGTGGGGCCAATTCACCACCATGACGCATTCCATGTAGCGCCGTAATGATCACCATTGAAGTCATGACCCAACAGGATTGTTGCTTGTGCGAGGAAGCCAAGGCAGTGATCGAACAGGTGATCAGGGATATCCCGGCGAAAATGAAATTGACCGATATCGAATCGGATCCGGAACTGTTCAAACGCTATAAAGAAAAAATTCCCGTCGTCCTGATCAACGGCGAAGAAAGTTTCGTGTACAAGGTCCATCCCGTAACCCTGCGCAAGAAGCTGGATAAGTTATTGGAAGCCAAAGGATGATAATATTCTCTTATAATCAATAAAACCGGGTGCGGCACACCCATTTTAATAAAGAGGAATCATGGTAGAGAAAAAAGCATTAAGCGAAGAAGAGATCGATCAGAAAATAAAGGAACTGGCGCCGAAATGGAAAAAGGGCGTGAACGAAAAGGGCGTTTCGTTTATTTACCGGGTGCATCATGCGCCGGCGTTCATGGCGGGTATCGATTTTGTTCATAAAGTGGCGGAAGCGGCGGAAGCCGAAAACCACCATCCCGACATCATCATCAACTTCCGTCGCATCACGGTGCGCTACTGGACCCACACCGCCGCCGGCGTCACCCTCGCCGACCTCCAGATGGCACAAGAAATCGACCCTCTTTTCAGCTGATCCAACCCACCCCCTCCATTTTCCCTGTTTGAAAAGGTGCGCCTTTCCCCGTGGGGGCCTATATTAGTGATGAATACCTATCTGAAATGGAGGATTGCTATGCCGGCCACGAAACTCAAAGAATACCTGGACAGCCACCACGTCAAATATGCCACCCTCAGCCACACACCGGCCTACACCGCCGGAGAAATCGCCGCGGAAGCGCACATTTCCGGCAAGGAAATGGCGAAAACGGTGATGGTCAAGGTGGACGGCAAACTGGCCATGGCGGTTTTGCCCGCTCCCAATAAAGTGAATTTTCAATTGCTGCAAGAGGCCACCGGCGCAAAAACAGTGGAGCTGGCCAAGGAACAGGAATTCAAGGATCAGTTCCCCGACTGTGAGGTCGGCGCCATGCCGCCCTTCGGTAATCTGTACGACATGGACGTCTATGTGGAAGAGGCTTTGAGCTGGGATGAGGTGATCGGTTTCAACGCAGGTACGCATTCTGAAATCGTCAAACTGGCCTACAAGGATTTCGAAAACCTCGTTCACCCGAAGGTTATCCGTTTCTGAGGTGGCTTTATCTCAAGCCAAAGGAAACTTTCGCGTTAAGGATATTGTTGTCTTCATCCCCGCCAAATTCAAATTCTTTCCAATCCCCCCCTGCCCCCGGATTACATTTACAGCTTTCCATGTAATCCTTAAAGTGTTGATTTATTTAAATAAAACTGCCTTTTCCGCTTGTATTTCCCGGTAAATTTACGATTATAGAGAGATTGGACTTCATCATTACAAGGTTATGGGAACAGCCTTGTCAGCCTGTTCAGCGGAGGGTTCCCGGGAGTGGAGAATATATGAAAAAGCTATATACCCTGTTAGCGGTATGGATGGTGTTGATCCTGGCACCCGCGGCCCACGCCGGCGATCAATCCTTTCCGCTGACTCAGCAGGCTGTGAACGAGGAAATCATCAATCTGCCTTGGGAATATGAACTGCAGAAATACCCCCTGGAAAAATCGAACGGCCATTTCGAGTTGAGCGAAGGGTTCGCCCTGTTACGCGGCGAGGCCGCCCGGCGTTTCGACTTTCTCACCCAGGGAATGGAGGACCCGGATACGGAGGCCCTGATCTACAACCAGGACACCGAAATCCAGCTGATCTTTAACTACTATCCCTCGGGTTATGTTTCTCTGGAAGACTGGGAAGACCTGGATGCGGATGAGCTGTTGCGCCAGATTTCCGAAAATACGGAGAAGAGCAATGCCGAAAGAGCCAAACACAACATTCACGGTTTGACCATCGGCGGCTGGCTGCAAAAACCCCGCCTGAACGAAGACAACAATTCCGTATCCTGGGTGTTTGACGTACTGGACGGCGAGGAAAGATACGTCAATGCTATTTCCATTAAACTGGGGCGCAAGGGCTACGAAAAATTCACCTGGGTCAGCTCTTTCGACGATTATCTGTTATCCATGGACCTGATGGCGGCTCTGGTGAGCCAGCAGTCCTTCGATGACGGTCACCGTTATGCGGACTACAGCGTAGGTGACAAAATGGCGGCGTTCGGGATCGCCAGTCTGGTGGCGGTGACTGCCGGCGGCAACAAGCAGAAGGCCGGCCTGGCGGCGCTTTTCGCGGGATTGCTGGCAATCGGCAAGAAACTGCTGGTCCCCCTTCTGATCGGGCTGGCAGCCCTCAGCGCCTTTTTCAAGAAGCTGTTCGGCGGCAAAGATCCGGAGGCTCCATCGAACTCCCCCGGCGTTTAGTTTACCAATAACAAAAACCCCTTTCGCTTGATGCGGAAGGGGTTTTTTTAGGGTATCAAGTGGAGGAACGTTTATTCTTCTTCCCGGATCACGTCATCCAAGGTTTGCCGCCGGCGAATCTGGACCATTTGGCCGCCGTCGACCATGACCTCCGGAATCAGCGGCTGGGAGTTGTAGTTGGAGGACATGGCATGCCCGTAAGCGCCCGCGCCGCCGATCACCACCAGATCCCCGCGTTGGGGAAGTGGTAATCTGCGCGCTACCGGTTCGTCATTTTTCTGGGTCAACAGGTCGCCCGATTCGCACACCGGTCCCGCCACGATGAGATCGGTTTCCTCACCCAACTCGTCGCCCACAAACCAGATGGGATGATAGGAACCGTAAGCCATCGGCCGAAGCAGGTGACAGAACCCGACATTGGTCAGGACATAATTCAGCCGCCTTTTCTTTTCATCGAGGGTATGGTTGAGTGACCGCACCTCCCCGATCAAATACCCGCACCCGGCGACGAATCTCCGGCCCGGTTCGATTTCGCAGGTGATGGGCCGGCCGAAATGCGCTTCCAGGTCCCGCGCCCGTTCTTCCAGGATAGGCTGGTATGTGCTGATATCAACCTGACGCTTGTCAGGATCATATTCATACGGCAAGCCGCCGCCGAAATTCACGACGCGCAACTCCGGGAACTGCTTGGCGAATTTCACCAGCTTGCCGGTAATGCGGCTGAGGAGTTCCAGGTCGCCGCCGGACCCGATATGGGTGTGCACACCGACGATCTGGAGTTTGTATTTTTCGGCGATGGCTTTGGCCTCGTCCAGGTTTTCGTACCAGATACCGTGTTTGCTGTAGGGACCGCCGGTATTGGTTTTTTTGGAATGGCCGGCTCCTTCGCCGGGATTGATGCGGATGGACACGCCGCCGGAACCGAATCCCAGTCGTTGGAAGGTTTCTCCGTATTCCTCCAACATGCCCAGCGAACCGCAGGAGCAGAAAATCCGGTTCTTCAGACAGAACTCGGCCTCCTCGGTATTGAAGAAGACGTCGCTGGTCAGGCAGATATCCTCGGGCGAGTAGCCGGCCTTGAGCGCCCTTTGAATTTCGGGAACGCTCACCGCGTCGATTTTGATTCCGGAATTCAGCATCTCCTGCAGAATTTTCGCGTTGGAGCAGGACTTCATGGAAAAGCGGACCACCGGCGACAACGGCCTGATTTCCGTAATGGACTCGCGGAGCGCCCTCAGACTGTATACATAAACCGGGGTGCCGAACCGTTTGGCGATGTCCCGGACATTCACTTTTTCAATATTCATTCATATTCCCGATGGGGCCTGATTTGAAAAATCCTGATTTTTATATCATAAAATACTGTACTTATGAAATTTCTTTGATTTTCCGGAATACCGTTCCCGGCCCGGCGGCCGCTGAATTTGTTTGACATTC
>CAYPKH010000058.1:0-8727 GCA_964411245.1 uncultured Nitrospina sp. | reverse complement strand
AAGTTATAGAAATAAAAAAATCACTCAAAATTGTTATTAAAAAGTCGAATAAAATCATCCTCCCTAGTATTGCCTGCTTCAATTAAAATGATTTGGGAGGCCTTTTCAGGTTTTTGCTCTAAATCACTCTGTTTGCCTAAAGTTTTGTTAGTAAAGGAGTTAAGAGTTCTCAAGGAGGTCATATTGTTGGCGGACTCAAACTGGAGGAATCCGACGGTAGCTGACTCGGACCTGATGCGTTTTATGTATAAAGGAAAAAAGGCGGATAACTTTCTGGAAGAGGCAGACGTTTATCTAATCATTGAGCATATGCCCCAGAAGTATAAGCCATTATGTTTGGTTGCGGCCTATTCCGGCCTTCGCTTGAAAAATGTGGTCGAGTTGCAATGGAATAACATTGATCTTGCAAGCGGCTGGATTAGGATTAACCAGAGCAAGACGGGTGACTTGGTAAAAGTTCCAATTTGCGGAAAGCTGAAAGAAATTTTTGGATCCATCAAGATTAGACCACTTACTGAAAATGCAAGAGTGTTTCCCGGTCTAAGAACCAAACCTGTAACCACCGCATTTAGACGCGCGAGTAAAAAAGCTGGGTTGGAATGGGCTTCCTTTCACTCGCTCAGACATTTTTGTGGTTCATTCTTAGCCAATAACGGGATAAGGCAAGAGTTGATCGCCCAGGTGTTGGGGCACAAGGATTTGAGAAGTACTCAAGTCTATACCCATTTCAGGCCTGATACCGTGAAAGAAGTGGTTTCAGTTTTTGATAGGGAAGGCGGGCTAATCTGCAGATTATCTGCAAGTGGAAAAAATCGAAAGGATGGAAAGTAGTAACCTATTGAAAGATTGGTAGCCCCAAGGGGAATCGAACCCCTGTTACCGGCGTGAGAGGCCGGCGTCCTAACCGCTAGACGATGGGGCCATGTCAGGAAGTTTTTGTGCTGAAGCAATTTAATTTTTTGTCCCGCATTCCCTATTGAGAATGGCAAACCGAAATTATACCGGCAAAATTTAAAAACTGTCGCGGTCCATGATGGGTGGTCCGCCGCCTTTCCGGTTTTTCTTCTTTTCCATCCGGATGCGGTGTTCTTCCTCCAGATCCCGTTTGTTCAATCTGTGAATCAGGTAGACCATCAAACAATAAGCCGGGAGGGACATGGCCATCCAAGTCAGGAAAAATGCCCCCCCCGGAGACACGGGAGCGGAATCCGCACCTTCCTTGGCTCCGGTGATCATCAGCTTGACCCCGAAGAGCACCAGGCCCAGAACAATTCCCATCAACGAGGACACCGCCGTCTTGTGCACCACCTCGTTGGGATACAGGCCGCTGACGATGGGGAACTCCGTCACATAGGCCCCCAACAGACCCAGAGTGGCCATGATGTACAACGCCCCCATCAGAAAATCGTTGGTGATGGCCACCGTCCCCACCATCAGATACGCCGGAGCCCACAGGGCGAGAATAAACGGATTGCGATAGATATTGACCACCATCATTCAATGTCCCCCAAAAGAAAAAAAATGGCTCGGGTACAGGGAGTCGAACCCCAACCTTCAGATCCAGAATCTGACGTCCTACCATTAGACAATACCCGAATACTGCGCCTAATTCTATTGGGATTGCCGCCCGGATTCAACCTAAATTGACAATGGCCGCGGAGCATATTACAACACAGGGCTGAACCCCCGAAAAAGCATCGGGATAGTGCTCCATACGGAACCCTCATCAGGATCAACCCCTAATGCGCGTGATCGGCGGCACCGCCAAAAGCACTCCCCTCGCCAGTCTCAAAGGAGCGAAGGTCCGGCCCACCCTCGACCGGGTGCGGGAATCCCTGTTCAACCAGATCGCCGGGGAAATCGAGGGCGCCCGCTTTCTCGACCTGTTCGCCGGGTCCGGTGCCGTGGGTATCGAGGCGCTCAGCCGGGGCGCCGCCGAGGTGGTGTTGGTAGAGCTCAACTCCAGGGCCCAGGCCGTCATCTATCAGAACCTGGCCAAATGCCGGTTTCTGGATTCCGAGAGCGAGGAGAAAAAGTCGAAAAACTGGATTCTGCTCAAATCCAACGCCCTGCACGCCCTCAAGGTGCTGGCGGAGCGTCATCACCTATTCGATTTCGTGTATGTCGACCCGCCCTACGCTGATAACTTGTATGAAGAAACGTTAACGGCGCTGGCGCGTTCCCGCTTGCTGGCGGAATCGGCCCGGGTAATTGCCGAGCACCATCACAAAACGCCCCTGCAGGAAAATTATGATAGACTGGTCCTTACCAAAACCCGGCAAATCGGCGATACCTGCCTGTCGTTTTTCAGTCCTGCTTCGCCAGACTCAGCATGACCTAAAAGTGAAATTAATGAACGTATCGATTCCCAAAAACAAAAAAATCGTGATCGCCATGAGCGGTGGGGTGGACAGCTCCGTCGCCGCGGCCCTGCTTAAGGAGCAGGGGTACGACCTCATCGGCATCTCGCTCCAGCTGTGGAATTACAGCTGGGACACCGACCATCGCTTCGGCACCTGCTGTTCGCTCGACGACCTCGCCGACGCCCGGCGTGTCGCCGAGAAGGTCGGCATCCCGCATTACATCCTGAATCTCGAAAAGGAATTCCGCAGGGAAGTGGTCGACTATTTCATCTCGGAATATATGCAGGCGCGCACGCCGATTCCCTGCACCGCCTGCAACAAGAAGCTCAAGTTCGACGAGCTCATGAACAAGGCGCGGATTTACGGCTACGATTACGTCGCCACCGGGCATTACGCGTCCGTGGTTCAGGATGAAGAAGGACGCTACACCATCAAGCGCGGCCGGGACCGGAGCAAGGATCAGAGTTACTTCCTGTTCAACCTGTCGCAGGAGCAGTTGGCACAGAGTTTTTTCCCGCTCGGCGAAATGGAAAAGCCGGAAGTGCGGCGCCTCGCGGAGTCCATCGGCCTCAACGTCGCCGGCAAGCCGGAGTCTCACGAAATCTGTTTCATCCCGGACAACAATTACGCCGCATTCATCGCCGGTCAGGTGGACTCGGAAGCCTTCCAGCCCGGCGCACTCGTCAACGCCGAAGGCGAAGTGTTGGGCACACACAAGGGATATCCCGCCTTCACCATCGGCCAGCGCAAGGGACTCAACCTGGGCGGCCTGCCGGAGCCATATTATGTGACCGCCATCAATTCGGTGAAAAATGAAATCACCGTCGGCCCCAAAAACGATCTGTTCAAAGAAGAGTTCACCGTCAGCGACGTCAGCTGGTACCTCGACCATTGCGAACCGTTTGAAGCGGAAGTCCAGATCCGTTACCGTCACCGGGCGGTGGAATCGGTGGTGACGCCATTGCCCGGGGGACGCGTGCGCGTTCAGATGAACATGCCTCAGCCCGCCGTGGCTCCCGGCCAGTCGGCGGTGTTCTACCGGGACGACTGCATCATCGGCGGGGGCTGGATCGAATGAGCGACGCCCCGCTCAAGGTGGCGGTGGAGGCCGCCCTCTCGGCAGGTCGCATCCAGAAAGAACGCGCCGACAACATCGGTGAAATCCAATACAAGGGCGAAATCAATCTCGTCACCGAAGTCGACCTGCTGTGCGAAAAAGAAATCATCGCATCCATTAAGAAGCAGTTTCCCGGTCACGCTTTTCTCGCCGAGGAGTCTGGCGCGACGGCAGGCGACGCCGATCATCTGTGGGTGATCGATCCGCTCGACGGCACCGTGAACTACGCCCACGGCTATCCCTGTTATTGCGTGTCGATCGGCTACCAGTGCCGGGGCGAGGTGGTGGTGGGCGTGATTTACAATCCCTGCCTCGACGAATTGTTCGTCGCCGAGAAGGGCAAGGGCGCGACCCTCAACGGCAAACCGATCTCCGTTTCCCCGACCACCGAATTGAAGAAGAGCCTGCTGGCCACCGGGTTCGCTTACGACATCAACGAATCGTCCAACAACAACCTCGACCACTTCCGGAACTTCATCAAGGCGTGCCAGGCGTTACGGCGACCCGGCTCGGCGGCGATGGATTTGTGCTACACCGCCATGGGACGGTTCGAGGGATTCTGGGAGCTGAAACTGCATCCCTGGGATTACGCCGCGGGCTGGTTGTTGGTCGAAGAGGCGGGCGGCAAGGTAACGCGCTTCGACGGCTCCCCGTTTCTGATGGGCGACCGCTCCATCCTCGCCTCCAACGGCCACATCCACCAAGCTATGGTCGACGTTTTGAAAAAAGGGTGCGTTATCTAGGTTTTTCTGAAAAATAATCTCGCTGGATATGCGACTGCTATTCCCAGTAAGAAGAGCCAATTCAAACTTATCGTTAGAGCGGCAAATCTATATGCTGAGGAGCCGAATCGAAACTCGATTCTATTGGAGCCCGGTTCCAGACGGATAGCTTTGTAAGCCAGATTTGCCTGGTACACCGTAGCTTCATTGCCGTTAACCTGAGCCCGCCAGAGAGGATGCCAGGTGTCCGCGTAATAAAGCCAGTGGGCCCTTGGGTTGTCCGGTGGATTGTCCACCTCCAATTGCAACACATTGGCTGAAAAATATAAAACTTTCACTTTTGGGTTATGAGAATCAGGTTGCTCAGGTGCAGAATCCTCTGATTTTTTCTGCAAAATTTCTTGGGCCGTTTGACACCCCTTTTCTTCATTGCTGGAATGAGGGTCGGTCAGGATCAATTCAGTCCCATCGTAATCAGGATGACGGATCAATTTGGAAGCATCCACTTCGGTGCATGCCAGATAAGCCGTTTTAAATAAAACAAGTTTGTCGCGTGAGACTCCTGAAGCCAGTAATATGTTTTTATTATTTTCTGGAACAACAAATTTCCAGATCTTCAGATATGGCGGCTTGACTGAAATATCCAGGGAGGGGAACCCATGACCCGCTCGCATTAATAATTCCAGGGGTTTGAGCCAATGATCCGTACGGTATGGGCTTGAAAAGGTATCCTGAAATAAAAATGATTCTGTAGACCAATAAACGGCTCGGGAAATTTTTGCGAGGGGTTCCAGATAATTTTGAAAGGCATTCATCCTGTCGGTTGGTTTTGTTCCAATGGTTCTATTTTGAAGATAAGGCATCGGCTGAAAACGGAGTTGCTGATATTGATTCGGATTCAGGTTGATTAACCTGTGGTTTAGGTGGCCTAATTGGTAATAGCACAGTTCGGTGAATGTGAAGAGAAGGCAAACCCAAACCAATATTTTTCTTAAATTCTCCTTGGCGGACCACAAAAAGAACAAATAAAAAACGATCCAAACTATCAGGTAAACGATTGCAACTTTAAAGAAATGGGAGGATATATCACTTAAATTCCAAATAGAAGGTTCATAGGGCAAACCTCTTTGACTCGATTTTAGCCATAAATAAAATACCTTAGGAAATTTATACAAAAATAGTGAAATGGCAATTCCTATGGATAATAGAGTTGTTAAATAAAATAAACGCCTTTTTGAAATGACTTGAGAATTTAAAAGATGATCGAATGCGAAGCCAGAAAGCAGGCATAGAAAAATTTTTATTATGGGAAGAACCAGGGTTAGGTGCCGGTAATAATCCATTCCCGGCCAGATATAGTAGAACACTCTTGAAACAAACGTTCCTTCCGCAAATAAAATGAGGATGGCGGTTGTTATTAAAAATGGAACGACGATCCTTTTCGGTTTGTGGGTAAAAAAGATCAGCATGGCAGTCAACGGCAAAATACCAAAATAAATATTGAAATCCAGAGCCGGCGAAAACCCGCTGAAGATTTCCTGCCAGTGGTCCCATTCGGTCCTTCCGTAGGTCAAGAAGCCTGTAAGGGAAACCGTTCCGTCCAAATTCCGCCCCAGGTTGTAATTGACAATTTCCCCGGTCCCATTTTTTAAAAGAATCAAACAACAGGCAAGCGGAACGAGCAATGAAAAACAAAAGGCAGGAATCGCCCATTTATTTTTAAAGCAAAAATCCAAAAGAGATCTTGCTTTGTCTTTGTGTGTCAACAGGTAGGTGGCCAGAAAGAGAAAAATTGTCAAAGATATGATTGGGGCAAAGTAGGGAAGGGTTCCAACAAGCTGGAGAATAGAAATGTTGCCGGCGATAAGTAAATCAGAAATTTTATGGGAATCGAAGAAATTTAGGAAGAAGTAAAGCGTCAAAGGGATCAGGTAAAAGAAATGCAAGTTATACCAGGGCTGGTCAAACCAGATGCATGAGATCACCGCGATGCCGGTGGCCATGAATTTAGCTTCTGTGGATTGATATAAAAAGCCTGCCAGAACCCATACCCCGCAGATGAGAAGAAGCAGGTCGGTAAATATTCCTAAATAAAAGATATAAAGAAAATTAACGGAACTCAGCAACCCGCCAGACAACATTAAAATGGATTGAAAGGGACTGCCTTGAATGTAGTACCACCAATTGGCGACCGTTCCATGAGTCATGTAGGGCATCCATTGGGCAATTCCCCCACTCTGAATGGAATTATTTAAAAAGTAATACTGGAGTGAAAAAAGTTGAAACCCGTCATGCCCAAAAGGAATTTTTCCTGAAAGCGCCAAATATAAAAGAATCAGAAATTCTACTAATATTATGGAAACCAAAGGCAGGCGGGAAAGCTGACTTTTCATAAATTAAGCCAAAGAGGGGAAGAGTATAAAAATTCAGCGATCAGGTTACAGGGGTTTTGAGCAGTTGGATAGAGCAATATTATGTTTAGGCTTTATAATTATTATAGTTATTTTTGTCAATAGGAGTAACCCTTGTTATTCCAGGGTGGGTTTGAGGAGGTAGGTGTAGCCTGCCAGGCCTTCTTTGTAGAGAGTCAAAAACCGGTCGGCTTCGTCCTGGCTGATGTTGCCGTCGCGCACGCTGTGAATCAGAAATCCCGCCATGCGCCCCGCCAGCTCGTCGGCGCGGAACTGCACGTAGTCCAGCACGTCGGAAACGTTTTCGCCTTCGATGATCTGTTCGTATTTCAGCGTCCCGTCCTCGTTCATTGAAATGTGAACGGTGTTGGTGTCGCCGAACAGGTTGTGCAAATCGCCCAGGATTTCCTGATAGGCGCCGGTCAGAAAAATGCCGATGCGGTAGGGTTCGCCCGGTTGCACCGGGTGCAGGGGCAGGGTCTGTTCGGTGTTTTGGGCGCCGATGAACACGTCGATGACGCCGTCGGAGTCGCAGGTGAGATCCATCAAGGTGCCCTGCCGGGTGGGTTCTTCGTTGAGCCTCTGGATCGGCACGATGGGAAACACCTGATCGATGGCCCACGAGTCCGGCAGGGACTGAAACACGGAAAAGTTGCAGAAGTATTTGTCCGCCATTTTCTGCGGCAGGTTTTTGAGTTCGTCAGGCATGTATTTGAGGCGCGACGCCAGGTCCTGAATCTTGCGGCAGATGCCCCAGAACAACTGATCCGCCAGGGCCCGATCCTTCAGCGAGATCAATCCCAGAAAAAACTGGTTCTGGGCTTGGTCCTTGAGGTCCACCGCGTCGTGCCAGGATTCGATGATGTTTTTATTGGACGCCTGCCCCCATACGTAATGGAGGTCCTGCACCACCGTCGGCGCTTCGTCGCCGATGGTCAGATCGTGATCGAGGCCGGGAAAGGAGGCGACGTCCAGCACGTTAAACACCAGCATGGAATGATACGCGGTCAGCGCGCGCCCCGATTCGGAAATGATGTTGGGATGCGGCAGGTTTTCCTCTTCGCAGATTTCGTACAGATGGTAGACTACGTCGTTAGCGTATTCCTGAACCGTATAGTTGGTGCTCGACGCGAATGTGGAGCGCGAACCGTCGTAGTCCACTCCGAGTCCGCCGCCGACGTCGATGTATTCGACATTGCATCCGTGGCGCATCAACTCGGCGTAGTACCGGCAGATTTCCTTGAGGCTGGTCTTGATCCGCCGAATGTTAGTGATCTGGCTTCCCAGATGAAAATGGATCAGCCGGATGCAATCCAAGATTTTTTCCTCTTTCGCAATATCGAGGGCTTCCACCAATTCGATCGGGCTCAGGCCGAATTTGGAGGATTCGCCGCCGGAAGAGGCCCAGCGGCCCGACCCGGCGCTGACCAGCTTGATGCGCAGGCCGATGTTGGGCCGGATATCGAGCTCCTTTGAGACGCGAACAATGGTTTTCAGCTCCGACAGCCGTTCCACCACGATGAAGACTTTTTTGCCCAGCTTCTGGCCCATCAACGCCAGGCGGATGAACGCCTCGTCCTTGTAGCCGTTGCAGATCAGCAGGGCCTCCGGGTTGTCCATGATGGCGAGGATGGCATGCAGTTCCGGCTTGGAACCGGCCTCCAGCCCGATGTTGTAGGGCCGGCCGAATTTGACGATTTCCTCCACCACCTGCCTTTGCTGGTTGACTTTAATGGGATACACGCCGTGATAGGTTCCCGTGTAATTGTGTTCCCGAGATGCCGTTTGAAAAGCCTCGGCCAATCCTGCGATACTGGATTTTAGAATGTCCGAAAAACGGATCAGCACCGGGAGCGAATAGCCCTTGGCCTGGATATCATCCACCAGGGTTTTCAGGTCAATGGTGTGTTGGCTGGATTTGCTGGGGCGGACCACCATATGGCCCTCGGGATTGATGCCGAAATAGCCCGAGCCCCAGCCTTCAATGTTATACAGCTCCAGGGATTTTTCGATGGTCCATTTTTGCATTCGGATTTTCCGGAAACGAAGATTGACGAAACGATTCAGTGAAGGGCAGGTGCGCCCTGCGATTTATTTAAATGAGATTGGGTGAG
>CAYPKH010000057.1:0-8743 GCA_964411245.1 uncultured Nitrospina sp. | reverse complement strand
ATCTCCGCCCAGCCATAGGAAGTCAGCCAGCAAAGATGAAGCATGGCGAGGATGAGTATGCGGCTGAAGGTTTTCACTATTCCTTTTAGTTTCATTTTTTTCACCCTCATCAAAAATCCCTCCAAAAACTAACTCACCCTAAATAATCATTGGTCCAGTATCACGTTGCCTCAGGGCGCCAGTCGCCCCAGTTCTGGTGGCCGGTCAACTCCTGCTCCCACTCATTCATCCGCCGGAACAGATGCGTCATCAACGGACCCAGTTGGGATGCCGCGCGCCAGGCTTTTTTCAAACCGGAAATTTTCTTTTCACTTTCTTCATTGAGGCGCTTCAACATGAAGGTTTCCGTCTCCACGCAGATCATAGGCAACAGTTGCACCGCCCACAATCCGGTCATGAAAAATTCCTGAACCGTTTTTTTCCATGCCGGATTTTTGATGATGACCGCTTTTTGCAGGGTATTCATCAACGCCTGGGGAGAGGTGGTGCGGACCAGGATCATCGACAGAAAAAACATCACCAGCAATTTCAGAAACGATTCCAACCCCGCCCACAGTCCCTGCCAGGAAACGGTAAAGGGGAGAAACGCGAGGCCTTCGATCGATGCTCCGGGGGTGGTCACCATCGGGATGAGGGCAATGATCAGGAACAACCAACGGAACGCAACCACCAGGGAACCGATGGCTTGCAGGGGAATCCGCGCCAATCCCATCCCCAGCAGGCCCACCGCCATCAACCCGCACAAAACCCGTAAATCCCCCCACGCGGCCAGCAGGAACAAGATCAGGGCTCCCAGGATTTTGGTGGCAGCGCCCATCCGGTGCAGGAGAGAGGAACCCGCCTGATAGCGTCCCTGAAGAATGGTCCGCGACAAAACGCTGCCGCCGGTCATCGCTCTCCCCCGGTTACTTTCGATGGATTTGGCCGTTGAAATTTCATGATGGAGACATAATAATGCTTTCGGTCATCACCTTCAACATGAGACCTTTGCGTAGCGGAAGCGCGTCATCGCTTTATGGAGCAATATCTCGATCACTTTTTCAAAGAATGGCATGGCGAACTTTGATATTGGAAGGAGCCGAGGGATAATAACGATTTCCTTGGGGAGCTTTGCGTTATTGCTATCCCTGCTGTCCGGGGGGTGGATTGAGGGCCGGGCAGACGTTTCGGGTGCGCAAAAACGGGAGGTGCAGCATTTAATCGATTTCCTATCCCATTCCGGTTGCCGAATGGAACGCAACGGAAAGCCCTATGATGCTGAAGCAGCCGTGAGGCACATGGTCCGGAAATACAACTATTACAGGGACCGTATCCAAACCACAGAGGATTTTATTACCCTTGCCGCCACACGCAGTTTGTTGAGCGGCCGCTCTTACCGGGTGTTATGCGATGGGAAAGAAAGCCGGCTTATGGCGGACTGGCTGAAGGATGAACTGGGCCGGTACAGAAAAAGTCAGGCAGGATCGTAACTCAATCGGCATCGGCTGCTAATGGAAACCAGCTCACTCATAGAACAATGCGCGCAGACGATTCACAAAGCCAAGCGGATGGTCTTCCTGACCAGCGCCGGCATGAGCGCCGATTCGAATATCCCCACCTTCCGCGACAAGGAGGGTTACTGGTCCAATTTTCCCCCGTTCAAGGAAAAGGGGTTGGAGGCGCAGGACCTGGCCAGCCCCTGGGCTTTCCGCAACGAGCTCCCGCATGCCTGGGCCTTTTATGAATGGCGGCGCCGCAACGCCCACGAAAACCAACCGCACGCCGGTTACACCATTATCAATAAATGGATTGAGGAACGGCTGGAGGACGCTTTCATCCACACCACCAATACGGACGGCTATCATTTGCGGTCCGGGTGTCCCCCGGACAAAGTGAAGGAAGTCCACGGTTCCATGTGGCGGCTCCAGTGCCTCAACGTCTGCTCGCCGGATTTCTGGGATGAGGATGCGGTGCCCCTGTGTGACCTCGATCACGACACCATGAAAGCGTCGAACTATCCCACCTGCCCCCACTGCGGAGGCATCGCCCGTCCCCACATCCTGATGTTCGGCGATGGGGAGTACACCGGGCACCCGGAGCAGGAGCGGAATTTTTACGCCTTTGCCCGGAGGGCGGTCGACGTGGTGGTTCTGGTGGGTAGCTCAGGCGCGGTGCCCACCAATGATTATCTTGCCAGAGAGTTCATGCGAGCCGGCGCGGAGACCATTAACATCAATCTGGACCCTTCGGCCAATGCCATTGTGGGGACCGAATATTTCCTGCCCCTCAAGGGAAAAGAAGCCTTCGAACGGCTGGACGCGGCCCTGCAGGCCCTTTAAAAACCGCTTAAATATTCATTTCTCTTCGCCTGAAAATATTGTATGCTGACCGGGCTTTTCATCCATTTCTGTTGGAATCTCGAATTGGGCGTTCCGATTGCCTGTAACCGGAGAGGACTGATGCGGATTCTTTTTTTTATAGTGGCCGTTTTAATCGCCTGGCCTTCTCCCCTGTGGGCTAAATGTTCCAAGGCCAAAGTGTGCTCGATGATGAAAACCCTGGGGCATTTTGACATTCTCAATCGATGCCCCGGTGCCGCCCCGTTGCTCGCCGAATGTAGAAAAGTGTCCGCGAAAAAACTGGAACAATTGCCGGCGCCCCAATTTATCGATAACAAAGACGGCACGATAACGGATACGGTCAACAAACTGATTTGGGCGAAAAAAGGACATCTGCAAAAGTATACTCTCAAAATGGCCATGAATTATGCCACCGAAGCGGATATTGAGGGCAATATTGGCTGGCGGCTTCCCACCCTTCCGGAACTCAAAACGCTCATGTTTAAGGAACGCGTGAAAAACGTGAGCGGGAAGAAATCGTGGATCCACCCTCTGTTTGACGATGGACGCGGACATTATTACTGGAGCACCACCACCTGCGAGGAAGTTTCCGAGGTCACCGATCGGTATCAGAAAAAACTCTGCCAGCAGGGGGACCAGGGGGCCTGGCTGGTCCATTTTAATATCGGAGCCGTTTTCTGGCACCATGTCACCGCGGAAAAATATCACGCTTGGCTGGTCAAAGAAGTCAAATAAACCTCTTCCTTCCCTTGCGGATCCCGTCCCTTAAATTGCAACTCCTTGTTTTTCCTGCCTGTTTGGTTAGCCAATTCTTAACCGATTGAGTTTTTAATGAATCCCAAGAGCCCTTCCTAACATCCATATTATATGAAAATCCTATTGACCAGGATTGAGAGAGATAATTCTTAATTACACTTCTAGGGGGCTCTATGGATACGATGGATGAGGTAGGCGAATACATGTCGTCACCGGTTTTAAGGATTGATTCGGTAGCTTCGGTTCAAGAGGCGGCGATTATGATGGAAAAGAGCCATGTGGGAAGTCTGATTGTTGAGAAACATGGAGACGACGTCGGTATTCTTACCGAAAAGGAACTGACTCAGAAAGTGCTGGCCAAAGGGGTGGACCCGGAGAAGCTTAAGGTATCTGAAGTGATGTCTCCGGTCCAATCGATGGATCGTTATATGCCCATCGAAGAGGCCAACCAGTACATGCATAAGAACAGAATCCGTCATCTGGCGATCACGGATGATGACAAAATCGTGGGGATGTTGTCGGTCAAAGATCTGGTGGCTTATTATTCCAAAGATTTTCGTATGCAGGAATAGTTTCAACCACCCGGCCTGCAACTTTGATAGGTCAACCCGAATTCTTTCAATCCATTATTCCCGGGGGGTATTTTTTGCTTAATTTCCTCCCGGCCCGCCTCACTCTGAACAATTCATTGGCATATTTCCCGCAAATGAACGAGAATTGAACAAACCAGATCTACTTGAAAAGGAACCTCAAACATGATTCAACTGGAAGGTGAAATCACTCAAACCACCGTCCCGCCCAATAAAGCCGAACTGCAACGCGCAGTCACCATCTGGATCGAGCAGATTGAAAGCGAAATCGAAATGACTTTCAGCCTGGAGGTTTTTCAGAAGTATCAATTTGAAGTGGGTGACAAGTTATCGATCAAAATTGAAAAACAATTGGATATCGATGCCATGGCGCGGGACTTCTTCAAAAAAGGTATCTAGCGCTTCCCCGTCATGGACCTTTCACAATTGGGAGAATTCGGTCTCATTTCCCGCTTTCAATCCCGGCTCAAACACCAGTCTCCCCGAGTGATTCAAGGCATCGGCGATGACTGTGCGGTATTCTCACTCAATAACGCCAATTATCAGGTTCTGACCACCGACGCTCTGGTGGAAACCGTTCACTTCAATTTAAAGACGCACACTCCGGAACAGTTGGGATGGAAAACCCTGGCGGTCAATATCAGTGATATTGCCGCCATGGGCGGCCGGCCCCAGTTTGCGGTGATTTCGGTGGCGATTCCCAAAAGGTTGTCCGTCGATTTTCTCGATCGGTTGTATAAAGGCCTCGACCGGGCCTGCCGGAAATATCAAGTCGCCCTGGTAGGAGGCGATACGGTAGCCTCTCCAAAACATCTGTTCATCAATCTGGCTCTGCTGGGGGAAACCCGCAAAAAGAGAGTGTTCACCCGTTCGGGGGCCCGCCCGGGGGACGCTATTTTCGTAACCGGAACCCTGGGGGATTCCGCCGCAGGCCTGCACATCCTGAAATCCCCCAATAGAAAATGGCGGGGGCCGGAGGCCCACCGCAAAAAGCTGGTCCAGCGGCATCTGAAACCGGAACCCCGCGTGGCCACAGCGGACTGGCTGGCCCAATCCCGCCATAAGGTCTCCGCGATGATCGATATCAGCGACGGATTGACCCAGGACCTGGGCCATATCCTGACCGCTGGCCGGGTCGGCGCCGAGCTCTGGGAACCTCAGCTTCCGATCTCAAAACCCCTTTTAAAACATAGCCTTATGAACGGCCTGCCAGCCCTCGATTGGGTCCTGGGGGGCGGTGAAGATTATGAATTATTATTTACTTTGCCCACTGAAGGTGGTAATAAATTAAGAATAGAGTCCATTACTAAAACCGGTCAACCTGTGACTCAAATTGGAGTGATTACGGCCAAAAAAGGCATTCGCCTGCGATCGGAAAACGGCCGTGATCAAGCTCTTCAAAGGCCTGGAGGGTTCAACCACTTCAAAGGAAAATCCTGAAAATTCAATCGTTTTCCTATTAAGTTCGGGTGGTTTGATGCCACAGGCCTCAGGTTTCGGTTCTTATGGGAGCTAAATAGATCTTTTGGATGACATAATATTACCCCGGTCCATTCTGCTGGGTATCCTTTTGGGCTTTTCGGCGTTTTTTGCGGCATGCGAGGCCGCATTCTTCTCGCTGAATACGGCACAGTTGGCCGCCATGAAGGAAACCCGAGGCCGGGGTGGACAACTCATTAGTTATCTCCTCGAAAAACCGCGGGAACTGCTCGTCACAATTTACATCGGTAATGAGCTGGTCAATATCGCCATCTCCGTCCTGGCCACCTCGATATCTCTCCAGCTATTCGGGGACATCGGTCTCGCTATCGCTATCGGTGTCGGCACGTTTCTGATTCTCCTGTTCGGAGAAATCGTTCCAAAATCCCTGTCGCTGAATTTCGCCGAAACGTTCGCCCTGTTCGCCGCCCGTCCGCTCAATCTCTTTTACCGGCTGGTGCACCCCATCCAGAAACGGTTCACCCGATTGGCCGAAATCATCATGTCCTGGATCGGCATTCTCCCCAAATCCAAAGACTCCCGGATTTCAGATGAAGAATTCACCAGCATGGTCGAACTGGGGAAAGATGAGGGCGTGATCGACCCAGAGGAAAGCGAGCTGATTCACAACGTCATGGAGTTCGGCGAGAAAACCGTCGCGGACGTGATGACCCCCAAGATCGATATGTTCACGCTGAACGCAAACGACACCATGGATAAAATCCTGCCGAAAATTCTGGAGAACTTCTATTCGCGGGTACCCGTCTATGACGAGACGGAGGAACATATCCTCGGCATCCTGCTCACCAAGGCGCTCATCCGCCACCGCCAGCAGACCAAAGACAAATTCCATCTCAAAAACATCGTTAAACCTTCCATTTCGGTCCCGGAGAGCCGCAAAATTAAGGACATGCTCCAGGACTTCAAAAAAATGAAGCGGCATATGGCCATTGTGCTGGACGAATTCGGAAGCGTCTCAGGCCTGGTCACCCTCGAAGACATCCTGGAGGAGTTGGTGGGTGAAATCGACAGCGAAATGCGGCATGAGGAAAGCCCGATCACCAAGATCACCAAAAAGCGGTTTCGCCTGACCGCCACCTGCAGTATTTCCGATTTCAATGAAGAGTTTCATTGCGAACTGCCCAATGGCGACATCCACACCATCGGCGGGTTCGTGTTCGGCCTGTTCGGACGGGTCCCCCGTTCCGGCGAAAGCATCAGCTACAGCCGCTTTAAATTTCGCGTGGAAAAAATGAAGGGAGCCCGCATCCTGAATCTCCACCTGACCTTGTCCAGCCCCAAACCCGCAGAAGCTCCCGGGCAACAGGAGAGCCCTAAAACCTGATGGACCTGGGAACCACAGTCACTCTCGTCTTCGTCTGCATCCTGGTTGAAGCCTTCTTTTCCGGATGTGAGATCGGGATGATCTCCATCAACCGCTTCAAAATGGAACAGCGAGCCAAGGAAGGTAGCACCTCCGCCCGAATGATTCTCGACCTGATCGGCAACCCGGACCGGCTGTTTGCCACCACCTCCATGGGAACCAACGTTGCCGTGGTCTGTTCCTCGGTGGTATTCACGGGTTACATGATCACCCACTTTGGCGAATGGGGGGATTTTTTCTCCATGCTGATCATCTCGCCCGTCATTCTGTTCGGCGGGGAAATCATCCCGAAGGTCATCTTTCAAAACCGGGCGGACAGCATCATGCAGTTCTTCATCCACCCGCTCAACCTGTTTTGCCGGGTGTTGTCACCGATCATCACCCTGTTCAGCGCGATTTACAACTTATTCCTGCGGCTGATACTGAGAGGCGCACACAAGGCGAACCTGACCCCCGTCAGCCGGGAGCAGATCCGCTATATCTCCCATCCCGATTCCCTGTCCTCGGAGCTGGACATGGAGGAAAAGAAAATGATCCACCGGATTTTCAATTTCGGAGAAATCCATGTGGAACAGGTCATGGTGCCGCTGATTCAAACCTACGCCATCAGCGACGCCGCCACGGTGCAGGAAGCCAATCAGATCGCCAACGAAACCGGGTTTTCCCGGCTACCGGTGTTTCACGAGCGGATGTTCAACCTGATCGGCATTTTAAACACCTTTGATCTGTTGACCGTCCCACAGGACGATTCCCCCATCACGCACATGATCCGCCCCGCTTATTACATCCCTCCCAACAAAAAGCTGGACGACCTCCTAAAGGAGCTTCAGCAACGGGGTCTGCATATCGCCATTGTGGTAGATGAATATGGGGGATGCATCGGCATGATCACCCTCGAAGACATGCTCGAGGAGATCGTCGGCGAAATCGAAGACGAACACGACGAGCCCCTCAAAAAATATGAGGTCTATGACGAGGGGGGTTATCTGATCGACGGCGACAAGGAAATTGGAGCCTTGAATGAAGAGCTGGCCTTGGACCTTCCGGAGGGGGAATACGAAACCATGGCCGGCCTCATGATCGACAAGCTGGAAAAAATCCCGGCGGCAGGCGATCAGGTCACTCTCAATGGATTTCGCCTGACGGTCAAGGAAGCCAGCAAAAGAAAAATCAACTCCATCATTCTACGGAAAATTGCGTCCGAATACCCACCCAAACCCTCCGCGCAATCCTCCACCGGGGAAGAAAACCCGGAGCCCCCGAACAAAGAATCTGCGGAATCCGATTCCAATCCCGAGGACTCGCACTCCAGGTAACTCAAAGACCCCGCATTTTCTCCAATTCCCGATACGCTTCCTGAACTTCAAGAAACTTGAGGTGCGCCTCTTCCACCCGGTCCTCTCCCAGATGGGCCACCTTGTCGGGATGGCATTGCGAAGCCAGCCGCCAGTACGCTTTTTTGATTTCCTCGTTGCTGGCGGTGGGCGTGACGTCCAAAACGGTAAAGGGCGTCACCAGAACGTCCAGGGAATACTTCTGCCGGATCCGGTCATGCTCCACGATGGAAATATCCAGAAGGTGTGCCAACTCATTGATGCCCTCCTGCACTTCATCGGTGAGCGAATCCTCAATCAGGGCGATCTGGTAGGACAACACCAGCAACAGGCTCCGGTAGCGGGACCGGGCGGAGGATTTGTATTTCTGGATGACCGGGTGCAGATCGGGGTTGACCCGGCAGGACTCGCGGATCACCTGGTTGATGGAGTCGAGGTCGTTTTCGGAGTAATTCAGATTTTTCACAAAGAAGCGGTAAATGGCCTCCACTTCCCTCGGGGTCATGTGGCCTTTGACCATGGCGATTTTGGTCATCACCACGACAATACAGGTGACGAACGCCGATTCGTCCACCACCCCCGGCAGTCCCCGGCGAATGAGTTTCCGGACCTTTTTCGTCATCACATACTGGACGGCCCCCCCGACAATGGCCCCCAGAGGCCCGCCGCGGAGAAATCCCAATCCTGCGCCCAATAACCAGGACATATCAGCCCGCTTTCCGAATTAAATTCACAACATGCATTGTAAAACCCTATATAATACCGGCAATTTTATCAAAAACCCAGCCACGTTTGTGGACCTGTTGTGGGTTTAATTTATTCCGGAAGGACTCATTCGGCAACACCTCATACAGGAGCAGT
>CAYPKH010000056.1:0-8777 GCA_964411245.1 uncultured Nitrospina sp. | reverse complement strand
CCCTCTGGCGCGGTGGGTTGACGGTGTTCGGGCCGACGCCGAGAGATTTCGGGTTCAAGCTGTCCAAGAAATCGAAGAAGTTGGCGCTCAAGTCCGTCCTGACGGAGCGGGTCCGCAACAACGGCCTGCGAGTGGTGGAGAAACTCACCCTGGATGAGCCCAAAACCAAAGCGGCGTTGGAGCTGCTCAAAAAATTGGAATTGCCGGAGCGAACCCTGTTCGTCGTGGCGGAGAAAGACCACAACCTGGAATTGGCGGTGCGTAATCTGCGTAGAACGGATGTCCTGCCGGTGGACGGACTCAATGTGTTCGATTTGCTGGTGCATGAAACCATCGTGTGCACGCCGGAGTCCATTAAGAAAATCGAGGAGCGTTTGAGCTGATGGCAACCGATTATTACAGAATTCTTGAGAAGCCCCTCATCACGGAAAAAAGCACGATGATGCAGGAGCAGGGCAACCGGGTGATGTTCCAGGTGAAGCGGACTGCGAACAAAATGCAGATCAAGGAGGCGGTGCAGAGTATTTTCAACGTGACCGTGCTCCACGTGAACACCATCAACGTCAAACCCAGGAGCCGCCGGATGGGCAGACATGTGGGCCTGACCAAAGCCTGGAAGAAAGCTATCGTTTTGTTGAAGGAAGGAGATCGCATCGACTTTTTTGAAGGTGCGTAAACAATATGCCGGTTCGTAAACTCAATCCAACATCCGCGGGGGTCCGGTTTCAGACCATCTCCGATTTTGCCGAGGTCACCAAGACCACGCCGGAGAAGAGCCTGCTGGTGTCCATCTCCCGCAAGGGAGGACGCAACAACAACGGACGCATCACCGCGAAGCGCCGGGGTGGCGGGCACCGCAAGCTGTACCGGGTGATCGATTTCAAGCGCAACAAGGACGGCATTCCCGCCAAAGTGGTGGGCATCGAGTACGACCCGAACCGGTCGGCCCATATCGCCCTGCTGTCGTATGCCGACGGGGAAAAACGGTATATCGTTGCTCCCAAGGAATTGAAGGCCGGCGACCAGGTGATGTCCGGTCCCGACGCGGAAATGCGCGCGGGCAATTGTCTGCCGTTGGAGAAGATTCCCGAAGGCACGCTGATTCACAACATCGAAATGCGGCCGGGTAAAGGAGCACAGATCGCCCGCAGTGCCGGCGCCTCCGCCCAGTTGATGGCGAAAGAAGGCAAGTATGCCAACATCAAACTCAGTTCCGGGGAAGTCCGGCTGGTGGAAGTCAAATGCAAGGCCACCGTGGGCACGGTCGGTAACACCGACCATGAGAAGGTATCCATCGGCAAGGCCGGTCGGAATCGCTGGCTGGGACGGCGCCCGCGCGTTCGGGCGGTGGCGATGAACCCGGTGGATCACCCGATGGGCGGCGGCGAAGGACGCTCGTCCGGCGGCCGGCATCCCTGCAGTCCGTGGGGTACGCCGGCCAAGGGGTATAAAACGCGGAAAGTGAAAAAACCGTCCAGTAAATACATACTGAGCCGGAAGAAAAAGAAACGATAATCGAAGCATAAACCGTCGCATTAATAAATAAGGAAGTTTTTAAATGGCGCGATCGCTGAAAAAAGGACCGTTTGTCGACGATTCCCTGCAGGAAAAAATCGATGCGATGAACCGGAAAAACGACAAGAGGATTCTGAAAACCTGGTCGCGCCGCTCGACTATCACGCCGGATTTCGTCGGCCATACCCTGGCGGTGCATAACGGGAAAAAATTCATTCCCGTGTTCGTATCCGAAAACATGGTGGGCCATAAGCTGGGAGAGTTTTCTCCCACCCGGACGTTCCGGGCGCACAGTGGCAAAACCAAGAAAGTCGCGCCGCCCAAAGGTTGATTAACGAGGTCAGAGTACCGTTATGGATGTTAAAGCAAGATTGAGACATACCCGCCTGGCGCCCCGGAAAGCCCGGCTGGTGGCCGATATGATTCGCGGCAAAAACGTGAACGAGGCGATGAATGTGCTCACCTTTACACGGAAAAAAGCGGCCCGCGAAATTCAACAGCTGTTGAAATCGGCCTTGGCCAATGCCGAGGAAAACCACAAGGTGATGGACGTGGACGATCTGGTGGTCAAGAAAATTACGGTGGACGAAGGCGTGGCCTGGAAACGCCAGATGCCGAGGGCGCGGGGCATGTCCAACATGATCAAGAAGCGGACCAGTCACATCACCATCGTGTTAAACGAAAAATAAATTCGGAGGATTGGCGTGGGACAAAAGGTGCATCCGTATGGATTTCGATTGGGGATCAACAAACCCTGGAAATCCAACTGGTTTGGTAAAAGAGATTTTCCGCAACTGTTGCAGGAAGACATCAAGATCCGGAGTTTCCTGAGAAAAAATCTGTCGCACGCGGGGATCGCCAATCTGGAAATCGAGCGGTCCGCCAACCGGATTCGCATCAACATCCACACCGCCCGGCCGGGGATCATCATCGGCAAGAAGGGGCTGGAAGTGGACCGGTTGAAAGAAGAGCTGCAACGGATCATCGGCGGCAAGCAGGTCAACCTGAACATCAAGGAAATCCGGCGGGCGGAGCTCGACGCCAGTCTGGTGGCGCAGAACATCGCCCTGCAA
Organism: uncultured Nitrospina sp.; assembly: GCA_964411245.1. Taxonomy (GTDB): domain Bacteria; phylum Nitrospinota; class Nitrospinia; order Nitrospinales; family Nitrospinaceae; genus SZUA-226. The sequence continues at coordinate 6,189 of CAYPKH010000056.1, read as the reverse complement.
TTGGAAAAACGGATCTCCTTTCGCCGCGCCATGAAAAAAAGCGTTCAGTCGTCCCTCCGGTTCGGTGCGCAGGGCATCAAGATACGATGCTCCGGGCGGTTGGGCGGACATGAAATCGCCCGCAGCGAATGGTACCGGGAGGGCCGGGTGCCGCTTCACACCCTGCGGGCCGATATCGATTACGGCACCGCCGAAGCCCTGACGACCTACGGCATTATCGGCATCAAGGTATGGGTGTACAAAGGCGAGATTTTCGAGAAAGCCGGCGGACTGATGGGTAAGGGAGACCGGGGCGAAAAAGGCGAAGCGTAAGTTTGATCCTACAGGAGAGTTCGCATCATGTTGATGCCTAAAAAAGTCAAGTACCGGAAACGCCATAAAGGCAGGATGCGCGGCACTGCGTACCGCGGCAGCACCGTCAGTTTCGGCGAGTACGGATTGCAGGCGCTGGCCTGCGGTTGGATCACCGACCGGCAGATCGAGGCGGCGCGTATCGCCATGACCCGTCACGTCAAACGCGGCGGCAAAATCTGGCTCCGTATTTTTCCGGACAAGCCGATCTCCAAAAAGCCGGCGGAAACCCGCATGGGGAAGGGGAAAGGCAATCCGGAATACTGGGTGGCGGTGGTCAAGCCGGGACGTATTTTGTATGAAATGGCGGGTGTGCAGGAAGAGGTGGCCAAGGAGGCGTTTCGGCTGGCGTCGCACAAGCTTCCCGTTCCCACCCGGTTTGTGTCGACAAAATAGGGAAGCAAGGATACGGTCATGAAGATGCAGGAAATACGGGAACTTTCGGAAAAAGAACGTGGGGAAAAGTTGAGCGACCTGCGCGAAGAGTATTTCAATTTGAAGTTCCAGCGGGCCACTGGGAAAATCGAAAATCCCGGCCGGTTGAAATACATGCGGCAGGACATCGCCCGGATATTGACCCTGCAGAACAATGCGCCGGAACCCGAAGCCGCTCAAGACAAAGACAGCACCCAAACCGGGGAAAAAAAATAAACCGATACGGTTGAAATTGTTTATGGAGGCCCATTGAGTCAGGAAAAAGCAAAAAACACGAAGGTGATCACGGGAACAGTCGTGAGCAGCAAAATGGATAAAACCCTGGTGGTCCAGGTGGAGCGCAAATTCATCCACCCCACCTTCAAGAAAGTAGTCAAGCGGACCAGGAAGTTCAAGTGCCATGACGAAAAAAACCAATGCTCCACCGGGGATTTCATTTCCATGCGGGAAGTGAGACCGTTGAGCAAAACCAAGCGCTGGAACCTGATCAAGGTTTTGAAGGCGGCGCAGAGCGTTTAGGCGGGTCGGGCAACTATGATTCAATTGAGAACAGTCCTGGATGTGGCGGACAACTCCGGAGCCAAAAAGGTGCAATGCATCAAGGTTCTGGGCGGAACCGGACGCCGCTACGCCTCGGTGGGCGACATCATCGTCGTGGCGGTCAAGGAGTCCGAGCCGCAAAGCCAGGTGAAAAAGGGCGATGTAAGAAAAGCCGTGGTCGTGCGCACCCGGAAGGAAATCCGAAGGCCCGAAGGCAGTTACATCAAATTCGATACCAACGCCGCCGTGCTGATCACCGATGCGAAAGAGCCTGTTGGAACCCGCATCTTCGGTCCCGTGGCGCGCGAGTTACGGGCTAAAAAATATTTGAAAATCCTGTCGCTGGCGCCGGAGGTGTTGTGATGAGCGGGATCAAACTCAAACTGAAAAAAGAAGACATTGTGGAAGTGATCGCCGGACGGGAAAAAGGCAAAAAAGGGAAAATCCTGGCACTGTACCCTGATGCAGGCAAACTCACCGTGGAAAAACTGAACATGGTGAAGCGGCACACCAAGCCCAGCGCGCAGAACAAGCAGGGCGGCATCATCGAAAAAGAAGGACGGCTGGCCATTTCCAACGTCATGCTGGTGTGCGACAAATGCAACAAAGGCGTCCGGGTCAAACGCAAACAACTGGAAGACGGCAAGCGCGTCCGCGTATGCATCAAGTGCGGAGAAGTAATGGATAAGATGTAATCCCTGATGGATTGCAAAAATTTGGAATCATGGCGAATTTAAAAAAAGCATACAATGAAAAACTCAAACCCCAGATCCAGAAGGACCTCGGATTGACCAATGTCATGGAGGTGCCGCGTCTGGAAAAGATTGTCGTCAACATGGGGTTGGGGGAGGCCCTGCAAAACGGCAAGTTGATCGACGCCGGAGTGGATCAGTTGCGGATTATCACCGGCCAGCAACCGGTTGTAACCCGCGCCAGGAAAGCCATTTCGAATTTCAAGTTGCGCGAAGGCGTGGCCATTGGCGTACGCGTGACGTTGCACGGCGACCGCATGTACGAATTTTTTGAGCGGCTGGTCAGTTTTGCCCTGCCGCGGGTGAGGGACTTCAAAGGCTTGTCGGCCAAGTCGTTCGACGGCCGGGGCAACTACACGTTGGGCCTCAAGGAACAGCTTATTTTTCCGGAGATCAACTATGACAAGATCGAGCATATCAAGGGAATGAACATAACCATCTGCACCTCCGCGCAAACCGATGAGGCGGGAAAGGTGTTGCTGAAATCAATGGGTTTTCCGCTCCGGAATTGACCGGAAGGAACCCGGAGTAAATCATGGCCAAGAAAAGTTTAATCGCAAAAGCCAACCGAAAGCCGAAGTTCAAAGTTCGGGAATACAACCGCTGTAACGTGTGCGGCCGGCCGCGCGCCTTCCTGAGAAAGTTCGGGTTGTGCCGCATTTGTTTCCGGACGCGGGCGCTTCTGGGGGAAATTCCCGGAGTGACCAAGGCCAGTTGGTAAACGGAAGACTCATCAGGAGACGGATGATCCCATGTCGATGACCGATCCCATTGCGGATTTATTTACACGCATCAGAAACGCCATTCAGGCCGAGCACCCGAAGATGGATATCCCCAATTCACGGATGAAAATCCGGATTGTGGAAATTCTGCGCGACGAGGGGTTCATCAGGAATTTCAAGGTGGCCGAGGACAACAAGCAGGGAATGCTCCGGGTTTACCTGAAGTATAAGGAAGGCGAATCCGCCATTCGCGGCATCAAGCGCATCAGCAAGCCGGGCCGCCGTGTCTACGTCAACAAGGATAAGCTGCCCCGCGTGTTGAACGGGTTGGGAGTCGCCATTGTCTCCACCTCGTCGGGTGTGATCACCGGCGACCTCTGCCGCGAAAAAGGGGTCGGGGGCGAAGTGTTGGGTTACGTTTGGTAAGGAAGAAGAAATGTCACGAGTCGGTAAAAAACCCATAGCCGTTCCCTCCGGAGTGGAAGTCAAGATCGAGGGCTCCCGGGTGCGCGTCAAAGGGTCCAAGGGCGAACTCGAGCGCGAGTTCGACCCCAACATGAAAATCGAATCCCAGAACGGCCAGATCGTCGTGACCCGGCCGGACGACAACCGGACCAACCGCGCCCTGCACGGCTTGACCCGGGCGTTGCTCAACAACATGGTCACCGGCGTTTCCGAGGGATTTTTTAAACAGCTCAATATCGTGGGCGTCGGGTACAAAGTCGATTTGAAGGGAAAGGATCTGGTGATGCAACTGGGGTTCTCGCATCCCGTCAATTATCCCGCGCCGAAGGGTATCGAATTCGAAGTCGATTCCAAAGCCAACACCATCAAGATCAAGGGAATTGATAAACAGCAAGTCGGGCAGGTGTCCGCCGAAATCCGGAAGTTCCGTCCCCCGGAGCCGTACAAAGGCAAAGGGGTGATGTATGCCGACGAACACATCCGGAGAAAAGCGGGTAAAACCGCCGGAACGGTTGGATAAGGTTTACAGGATATGAAAACGACCCTACGCCGAAGACGCAGGCTCTATCGCAAGCAGCGCGGGAAGACCAAAACCCAGCGCCATCCGGAAAAACTGCGTTTGACGGTGTTCAAAAGTGCGAAGCATATTTACGTGCAGATCGTCAACGATCTGGAGCGCAGAACTCTTGTGGCAGAATCCACCGCATCCCAGGCGTTCAAACAACAGATGAAGTACGGAGGCAACGTCAAAGCCGCCGTGCTGGTGGGTTCCATGCTGGGCGAAAAGGCCGCGCAGGCGGGAATCGAGGAAGTGTATTACGACCGCAATGGATTCATCTATGCCGGGCGCGTCAAGGCGCTGGCCGATGCGGTGCGTGAAAAGGGAATCAAATTTTAAATCCACGGGGTGAAGTGCCGCCCGGTGAACAGGAGGAAGATCGTTGCAGGATCGAGCCGCAAAACCACAGGATCTGGTAGATAAAGTCGTCAAGATCAAACGCGTCGCCAAAGTCGTCAAAGGCGGACGCCGGTTCAGCTTCAGCGCGCTGGTGGTCGTGGGAGACCGCGAAGGCAAGGTGGGCTGGGGTCTCGGCAAAGCCAATGAAGTGCCGGAAGCGATTCGCAAAGGGATTGACAAGGCCAAGAAAAACCAGATCTCGGTGCCGCTGGACGGGTCCACCATACCGCACGAAATCATCGGGCGGTTTGGGGCCGGGCGCGTCCTGTTGAAGCCGGCGTCCCGGGGAACCGGACTGATCGCCGGCGGGGCGGTGCGCGCGGTTCTGGAAGCCGTCGGCGTCAAGGATATCCTGACCAAATGTATTCGCACCAACAATCCACACAACGTGGTCAAGGCCACCATCAACGGATTGGTTTCCCTGCGCAACGCGGAGCAGTGTTCCAAGGCGCGGGGAAAAGCGGTGGGGTCGCAGTCCTCCGCCTGAACCGAATGGGATTGAATAGAGCATGATCACCTTATCGAATTTGAAAAATAATCCCGGAGCCCGCAAAAATCCGAAGCGGGTGGGACGGGGCATCGGGTCCGGCACCGGCAAAACCTGCGGGCGCGGCCAGAAGGGTCAGAAAAGCCGTTCCGGCGGCAATCCGCATCCCTGGTTTGAAGGCGGACAGATGCCTCTGCAACGGCGTCTGCCCAAACGCGGATTCACCAATATTTTCAAAAAGAGTTACGACTTGGTGAACCTGAAATCCCTGGCTGCACTGAAAGTGGATGGCGCGGTGACGCCCCAGGTGTTGAAGGAACAGGGATTGATTCGGGATGCCGGGGCGGTCAAAGTGCTCGGCGATGGCGAGCTGACCGGGGCGGTCGAGGTTCATGCCCACAAGTTCAGCCAATCGGCCAAAGAGAAAATTGAAAAATCCGGAGGAAAGGCTGTAGTCCTTTAAATGAGCGGCGCGGAGAGCTTCGGCAACTTATTTAAAATTCCCGAACTCAAGCGGCGGATCCTGTTCACTCTGGGAGTGCTGATTGTATACCGAATCGGCGCCCATATTCCGACCCCGGGAATCGACAGCGCCGCGCTGGCCGAGCTGTTTGCCCAGGCCAAAGGAACCATTCTGGGCATGTTCGATATGTTTTCCGGGGGCGCGTTGAGCCGGTTGACGATATTTGCGCTGGGGATCATGCCCTACATCAGCGCTTCCATTATTTTGCAGTTGATGACCATCGTGTCGCCGCACCTGGCGCAACTGAAAAAGGAAGGCGAGCAGGGCCAGAAAAAAATTACCCAGTACACCCGGTACGGCACCATCGTCATCAGCCTGATTCAGGGAACCGGGATCAGCATCGGACTGGAAGCGATGACCAGCCCCGGCAGCGGAGCGCCGATCGTGCCGGACCCCGGTTGGGGTTTCCGGTTGATGGCCATCTTGACATTGACCGCAGGCACGGCGTTTATCATGTGGCTGGGGGAACAGATTACGGAACGGGGGATCGGCAACGGTATTTCGCTGATCATTTTCGCCGGCATCGTGGCCGGGGCGCCCTCGGCGATTTTCCTGTCCATGGATTTGATGGGCACCGGCGAGTTGTCCATTCTGGTGGTTCTGTTCCTGTTGATACTAATGACCGGGGTGGTCGGGGCCATCGTGTTCACCGAGGGTGGACAACGGCGGATCCCTGTCCAATATGCCAAGCGGATGGTCGGGCGTAAAATGATGGGCGGGCAAAGCACCCATCTGCCCTTGAAGGTCAATACCTCCGGGGTGATTCCGCCGATTTTCGCGTCGTCGATCATTATGTTGCCGGCGACCATGGCGCAGTTTATCGACCACCCCTGGATGCAGCAGTTTTCAGCCCTGATGACGCCGGGGACCCCGGTTTACAGCCTGTTTTTCGTTAGTGCGATATTTTTCTTTTGTTATTTTTATACGGCGGTTATTTTCAACCCCACGGATGTGGC
>CAYPKH010000055.1:3581-8786 GCA_964411245.1 uncultured Nitrospina sp. | reverse complement strand
CGATCGCCACCCGGATCGAGCTGGAGGACACGGCCTTTCATCCACAGGGCGGCTGGCAGGAAACCCCGCCCAAGCTGGTCCGTGACGAAGTCATGCAGAAAGTTATGAAAACCCATTCCGGCCGGGTCGAATTCACCCGCCTGTTCTCGGTTCCCGAGGGATTACCGCCGGGGAAATACCCCGTTTCCGGAATCCTGTATTTTCGCACCTGCGACAACCGCATTTGTACCCTACCCATGGAAATGCCGTTTCAAACCCGTGTTATAGTAAAAGCGGGCGAACCCGGCTGAATAAAGCCCTTTTAAATAAACGGAAGCCGGGTTTGAATAGTTCCCCTCTTGATTAAGAGGAGGACTATTTTAGGATTCAAATGATGCAGGTGATCACCACCCATTTCAGCGCCGATTTCGATTGCATGGCCGCCATGGTGGCCGCGCAGAAACTGTACCCGGAAGCCCGTATGGTGTTTTCCGGTTCGATGGAAAAACCGCTCCAGGACTACCTGAGGGTGGCCAACCCCCCCTTTTCGTTTTCCCGGATGAAGGACGTAGACCTGGATCAGGTCACCCGTCTGATCGTGGTCGACACCCAGGATCCGGAGCGCATCGGCCTCTTTAAAAACCTGCTGAACAAAGACGGCGTCGAAGTCCACGTTTACGATCATCATCTCGACGTGGAGCATCCCCTGAAAGCTGACCGGTCGGTCATCAAAAAACGCGGTTCCTCCACCACGATTCTGTGCGAGGAGTTGGCCGAGCGCGGGATCGGGTTGTCTCCCGAGGAAAGCACCCTGATGGCGTTGGGCGTTTATCAGGACACCCATTCGCTGATTGCCATCTCCACCACCCCGGAGGATTTTCAAACCGTCGGCCGCCTGGTGGCGATGGGCGCCGACCTGAACACCGTCGCCGAGTTTGTCGAGCCGCGTTTGAACCAGGAACAATTGGGGGTGATGAACGCGCTGATCCAAAGCCTGGAAATCCACAATTTCAACGGCGTGGACGTGGCGTTGTGTACTGCCACATTGGATTATTACGTCGGCGACCTGGCGGTGGTGGTGTCCCGGCTGATGGAACTGGAAAACCTGAACGCCGCGTTTGCCCTGATCCGTCTGGACACCCGGGTGTACCTGATCGGCCGAGGCCGGACGGACGAAATCAATGTGGCTCATATATTGCGCGAATTCGGCGGTGGCGGGCATTCCAATGCCGCGGCCGCCAGCACCCGCGACCTCACCCTCGTCCAGGCGCGGGAAAAACTCATGGCCGTTTTGAACGAGAAGGTGGAACCGCTCCAGCGCATCCGGGAGGTCATGCATCATCCGGTCATTTCGGTGAACGCCGGCGACACTCTGGAGCAGACGGAAAAAAAAATGACCCGCTTCAACCTCAACACGCTGCCGGTGATGTCCGGCAAGAAACCCGCCGGCATCATCACCCGGCAGATCGTGGAGAGAGCCCTGCACCACAAGCTGGCCCGGGAAAAAGCCGGGGAGATGATGATCCACGAGTTTTCCGTCACCACGCCGGAGGCTTATTTCAAAACCGTCATCCCGACCATCATCGAGAACAAGCAGAAGGTGGTGCCGGTGGTGAACCCCAAAAACGGCCATCTGGTGGGCATCGTGAGCCGTGGCGATCTGTTGCGGATTCTGCATCGGGACCTGACGCCGTATGCGGCCGGTTCCTACGCGCCGCTTCTGGAGCGCGGCCAGGGTGCGGCCAAGCGGATCAAAAGCCTGATGGTGGAGAGGCTCCCCAAGGACATCATGTCCCTCTTGAACACCGTCGCCAAAGTGGCGGACCGCATGGGCGTGCCGGCTTATGTGGTGGGGGGATTCGTGCGCGATCTGCTCCTCCGTATCGGTAACTTCGACATGGACATCGTGATCGAAGGCGACGGCATCAAATTTTCCAGGGCTTTGGGAAAAGAACTGAACGCCAAGGTGGTGAGCCATCAGAAATTCGGAACCTCCGTGGTCTGCCTGCCCGATGGGTTCAAGGTGGACGTGGCGACGGCGCGGACGGAATACTACAAGCACCCGGCGGCTCTGCCGACCGTGGAGATGAGTTCCATCAAGTCCGACTTGTTCCGCCGGGATTTCACCTTCAACAGCCTGGCGCTCAGGCTCAACGGCAAGGACGCGTTCACCCTGCTTGACTTTTTCAACGGTCAGCGGGATTTGAAGGACAAGGTGGTGCGGGTGCTCCACAACCTGAGTTTTATCGAAGACCCCTCCCGCGCCTTCCGGGCGGTCCGTTTCGAGCAACGGCTGGGGTTCCGCATCGGCCGGCAGACCGAGGCGTTCATCAAGCACGCGGTGCAGAAAAAATTCATCGAGAAGCTGAGCGGCGCGCGGCTCTACAACGAACTGGTTCTGATTTTAAAGGAACACCATCCGTTGAATTGCCTGCGGCGGATGAAAGAGCTGGATCTGCTCCAGTACATCCATCCGCGGGTGCTCAAGCACAAGGTGGATTTTGACCGGATCGAACGAGTGCAGGAGGTATTTTCCCTGTCGCGGATCGTGCATCTCGTTCAGGAGTGCGAGAATGGGTATGTGTTCCTGCTGGCCATGCTGTTTTCGCTGGACGGACGTGAGGTTTCGCGGGCCGCCACGCGGCTCAGCCTGTCGCCGAAAATGCGGCGGCGGATTCGCGCCGACCTGGACCACTGCAAATCGCGCCTCAAATCGTTCAAGCGGAAATCCAATTTTCAACCCAGCGACATTTACAATCTACTGGACGATCTTTCGCCCGAAGCGGTGCTGTTGCTGATGGCGGTTTCCGGAAGCGAGAAGATCAATAAAAATATCCTGCTGTATCTGACCGAGTATCATGAATCGGCCCAACTGGCGCTGACTGGGGACGATTTAATCCATATGGGCATCCAGCCGGGCCCGGTGTTCAAGACCGTGTTTCAAACCCTGCGCGATGCCCGCATCAACGGCCTCATCCACTCCCGGGAGGAAGAGGTGCAATGGGTGCAGAATCGTTTTCTGGGAGCGTAAGTCCCCGCTCCATTTCCTTTTGTTGAAAACCCCAGGAGGTCCCCCTCCCATGCCGAGTTTCCATAATAGGCTCGACCGCCTGTTCAAGATCAGCGAAAACCACAGCACGGTGGGGACCGAGGTGCGGGCCGGGCTGGTCACCTTTCTGACCGCGTCGTACATCATCTTCGTGCAACCGGCGATCATGGTGCAGGCGGGGATGGATTTCGGTGCGGTGATGACCGCCACCTGCATCGCTTCCGCCATCGGGTGCCTCATCATGGGCCTGTGGGCCAACTACCCCATCGCCTTGGCACCGGGGATGGGCATCAATTTTTACTTCACCTTCACGGTGGTGCTGGGGCAGGGGATCAGCTGGCAGGTGGCGCTGGGCGCGGTATTCATTTCCGGGATTTGTCTGATCCTGCTCACCCTGCTCCGGTTCCGCGAAGTCATCATCAACGCCATTCCGCAAGATATTAAAATCGGCATCGCCGTCGGGATCGGTCTGTTCATCACCTTCATCGGGTTTGTGCAGGGCGGACTGGTGACGGGCCATCCGGGCACCCTCGTGCAACTGGGGCACCTCAAGAGCTTGCCCGCCCTGTTCACCCTCGGTGGGGTCATTGTGATCGCCACGCTTCTACAGAGAAAAATCAAGGGAGCCATCCTGATCGGATTGGCGGGGATGGCCATCCTTGGCCTGCCTTTCGGGTTGGTGGAATACCAGGGCCTGATGTCGGCTCCACCTTCCCTGGGGCCCACCTGGATGCAACTCGATATCCTGGGAGCACTCGATTTGGGTCTGCTCACCATCGCCGGCGTGTTCCTGTTTGTGGATTTGTTCGACACCGCCGGAACGCTGGTGGGCATCGGGCACCAGGGCGGATTTTTGAAAGACGGCCGACTGCCGCGGGCCCGCAAAGCGCTGATGCCGGATTCGGTTGGCACCACCGCGGGGGCCCTGCTCGGCACCTCGACGGTGACCTGTTACATCGAAAGCGCCGCCGGGGTGGCGGAAGGCGGGCGCACCGGCCTGGCCAGCGTGATCACCGCCCTGTTGTTTCTTTTGGCGCTGTTTTTTTCGCCGCTGGCACGAATGATCGGCGGCGGCTATTCCCCGGCGGAAGGGGTCACCCTGTATCCGATGACCGCGCCGGTGTTGATCATCGTCGGCAGTATGATGGCGGCCAATATCGCCCGCATCGGCTGGAGTCAGTGGGACGAATCCCTGCCGGCGTTTCTGGTCCTGATCGGAATGCCGCTGACCTACAGCATCGTCGACGGCATGGCGCTGGGGTTCATCTCGTATCCGATTATCAAAATCCTGTGCGGCAAGGCCCGGCAGGTGCACTGGTGCATGTATGTGATCGCCCTGTTATTTATCCTGCGGTATGGGACCCTTTGATCGGGACCGAAAAATATCCCTCCGTCCTGTGGTATACTTCCCTCCACTTATCCGATTTTATTAAGAAATAGCCAGACGCGTGTGGCGGGCTGGCCGGTATCAAAGAGAAGGATGGAACTGTGGCCAGTGTCGAATATTTGATCAAACAGTTTCTGACTCAAGACAAACGCAGTCTGGACCTCAGCAATTATAATCTGGGGGACAAGGGCGCGCGCGAAGTCACCCAGTCGCCCCAACTGAAGCGCGGCAAACTGCGGTCCTTGCGTCTGCCCAACAACAATATCAGCGATGAAGGGGTGAAGGATATCGCCAACTGTGAATATTTCAAGAACCTGACCGAGCTCGACCTTTACGGCAACGTCATCAGCGACGACGGGGTGAAGGCCATCGCCTCATCTCCCCATTTTACCCGCCGGAAAAAGCTGGGGCTGTACGGGAATCTCATCGAGGACGAAGGAGCGATTGCCATTGCTGAATCCGAGATCCTGAACAAAGTCACCCATCTGTACATCAGCGCTAACCGGGTGCGGCGCGAAGGGATCGAGGCTTTGAAAAAGGCCAAATGCCGGACCCGCCTCTGCCATTTGTTTGTGGACGACCTGGATGAGTTCGAATATGAAGACGATTTGGATGAAGACGACGAGGATTAACCGTTGACCCGTCCCTTGAAAATTTTATTTTCCTGCCTGTTGATGGCGGCCCTGATGGCGGGATTCCCGGTGGGAAGTGCGCAGGCGCAGTTCTTCGATCAGAAGGACGTCTTCGACCAGACGGTTTTGGATTACGAAAAAATATTCAAGGAGGGGCT
>CAYPKH010000055.1:0-3571 GCA_964411245.1 uncultured Nitrospina sp. | reverse complement strand
TCTCCGGCAACGGGAAGACTTTAAACCTTTCCGGGAAACAAATCGGAAACCAAGGATTGGAACTTCTGCTCACCAAGGATTTCCTCAAGAAAGTGACCAAACTGGACCTGCGCTACAATAAAATATCGGAAAAAGGCGCCCGCCTGATGGCCCAATCCAAATCCTTCGGCCAACTCAAGTCGCTGGAGTTGAAACATAATTATCTGCTGGACAACGGCACCGTGGCGCTGGCGGAATCGGAGGCGTTTTCCAAACTCGAAAAACTGAGTCTGGGCTGGAACGAGGTGCGGGATGCCGGGGCCCTGGCGTTTGCCAAAACCAAAACCTTCCCCAAATTGAAGAAGCTGGACCTGCGCGGCAACTTTCTCGCCGGAAAGACCAAGGACACCCTCAAAAAAGAGCTGGCTCACTTCAAATCGTTGAAGTTGTTTTGATGGGGGAAGGGTTTCAGAAGTTCAGATTTTAATGATGCCCGAGTCTTCGTCGAACACGTATTTTTCCCCTTCGGGGGCGCGGAAGGTGATCTCCTTGACCTCCCAGATATGTTTCTTTTTGACGTCCGCTTCGGCCGCATGAAACCGGCCGTTTTCCTCGCGTTGCAACAACAGGAATTTGTTGGAATCGTTGCACACGATCCGCCACTCCTTGAAGTCGCTTGTGACGATCCCCTTGTCGTAATCGATATCGATGATGTTCATTACCGCTTCACTCCAGATTCAAGACAACCCGGTACGGGTTTAAGATTCAATAATGGTGCATGTCTTCCGCCAGCGCTCTCGCTTTGGCCAGGGCGTGGCCCTTGGTCGGCTGGGGTGGATTGTTGATGGCCATTTTAGCAAAAGCCACCAGCAGATCCGTATCCTCGTTGACCGTTTCGCCTTTTTTCTTTAGAAATTTCTGAAGCTCTGATTCCTTCACCACGATGGGCCGGCCCGCCGGAAAATTGTCTGTTTTTTTATGATCCGGCGGCGGATCGTCGGCCAGGCCGGTGATGTCCCGCTCGATTTTAATTTCCGGAAGGATCCCATGGGCGGTGATGTCGATGCCCGAAGGCGTGTAATATTTGGACGTGGTGAGGCGCATGCCGGACCCGTCACTCATGCGGAAAATGGTCTGGACCGATCCCTTGCCGTAAGAGTGTTCTCCCAGGATCAACGCCTTACCGGTATCTTTGAGGGAGCCCGCGACAATTTCCGAGGCGCTGGCGCTGTGGTTGTTGATCAACACCGCCAGCGGTTTTTTGTTCCAGCGCTCGTCGTACAGGGATTCGTAGGTTTGCTTGTCATTCCGGTCCCGCCCCTGTGTGTAAACGATCAACTGCCCCTCCTTGAGGAAGTGGCTGGCCACTTTGACGGATTGGCTCAGCAGTCCGCCGGGGTTGTTGCGAAGGTCCAGAATGAACGCCTGGATATCGTCCCGTTTTCCCTGTTCGAGGGCCTCTTCCAGCTGGTCGTTGGTTTGCTTGGAAAAACTGGAGATGCGGATGTACCCCGTGTGGTCCCCCAGGTTTTTATATTGAACCGTTTCGATGGAGATGATTTCACGCGTCAGTGTGGTCAGCTGGGTGACCTTGGTGGAGGGCCGGTAGACATCAATGTTCACCTGGGTATTGGGGTAGCCCCGGAGTTTGGCGGCCAGCTCCTGAATCCGCATGCCCTTCACTTCCTGCCCGTCCACCCGCGTGATGATGTCCTCGGCGAGGATGCCCGCCCGTTCCGAGGGGGAGTTTTTGATGACCCGCACCACGGTTAATTTGTTGTCCACCAGGGTGATGACCATGCCCACGCCTCCGTACTGGCCCTCGGTGTCCCGCATGGAGGCTTCAAATTCCTCCGGATTCATATAAACCGAATAGGGGTCCAGAGAGTCCATCAGGCCGAGGATGCTCCCCGACTCCAGATCCTTTTTGGACACCTTGCCCTGGAACTCGTGGTGAAGGAAATCGAAAACACCGCGCAGGGCCTGCATGTTTTCATCTTTGTTGAAGGTCAGCCGGTAGCTGTACCGCTTGCCGTTTTTCTCGAGAACCTGCCCGGAATAGACGGGAGACACGGAAAGGTTTTCTTTTTCCACTTCCACCTGGCGGATCATTTCGGCAATCGCGGCTTTGAACAGTTTTTTGTAATCGGGCGGGTACACGTAATTGCCGGCCACCAGTTGCAGCACTTCCTCGAATACTTCTAGATCGTTGTCGAAAAATCCGGCGTAGGCGGGGCGGGGCTGGAACGGTCCGCTGGATTGAAACCCCAACGGGTGGGTCCATACCAACGCGAGAAGAACGAGGGTCATTCCCCATAAAAATTTTTGGCGGCGGGTCGGGGGCATCATGTTCAGGGTTACAGGTTGAGAATCGAGTTAAAAATAACTTCCAGATTGTCCGTCATTTTGTCGACACTGCCCCCGGAAATACTCGGAGTCACTCTGAGAGTTTTGTTGATGATGACCGTCGGCGTTTCCCGGCCCTGGTATTTTTCCCACAAGGCCAACGACCGCTGCACCTTGGCCTTGATGCTGGCCGACTGCATACCCTCCATCATTTCCTTTTCGATGCCGTAATCCCGGGCCAGAAGTTTGATAACCCGCGGCTGGAAAATGTTGATATTCAACTGGAAATTGGTGTCGAACAACTCCCGGGTGAATTTCTTTTCCAGCCCCTGCTCGTCCGAAATGTAAAACGCCATCGCCGGATAAGGGTTTTGCTGGCCCCAGTAAATGGGAGATTTCCGGTGCAGGAGTTTTCCCTTGAATTTCTTATGGAGCCGTTGGGACGTTTTCAGAAAATCGTAACAGTGGCCGCAGGAGTAATTGAAGAACTCCAGCATTTCGATCTGCCGGGCCCCTTTGAGGCCGTCGGCTTTGCCTACCAGTTGATACCTGCCCTCGATTCCAGGCACCTTGTCGAGTTTGACTTTCGGGGCATGACCCTCTTCGGCGAACCCGCCGGCGGGGATTAAAAGCATACCGGCAACCAAAAACGCTGTGGCGTATTTCATGAGCTCTCCCAATAAAATTGGTGATCTACCTATTATATAAAAAAAGTGGGCCTTCGCGCCATCTCTTCTGCAGGAAAAAATTAATGGCGGATTCGGGGCCAATACCGGCTGAAATTGAATTTCGGGCTGTGTTTTTTGACGTGGCACCGCCCGCAGGCCGCGTGGGCCTGCTTCGCGAATCCCCCCTGCGGGTTTTGGGTATGCGTCAGGCGCGCCCCGTGGCACATTTCGCATTGCACGTTTTTGAGTTCCGGCGTATCAATTTCGCTGATGAACCCGCCCGGTTGTCCGAACCCGGTGGTGTGGCAGATCAGGCATTCCGGATCGAACGATTTATTGACTTTTTGCAGGGCCTGATACGCCCGGCCATGACCGGATTGCGACCAGACGGCATGTTCCTTCGGGTGACAGGTCAGGCAGGTCTGCTCCGTTGCAAACACCCGATTGTGTTTTTTCTTGCGCTTGGCGGCCAGAGTAGCCATGAACAACTCTTCCACCTCGGCGTTGTACGCGTCGTACAACTGCGTCATTTCCGGATCCATCGGCCCTTTTGACCCCAGCCGGACCATTTTCTGCTG
>CAYPKH010000054.1:0-8860 GCA_964411245.1 uncultured Nitrospina sp. | reverse complement strand
AGGAGCCTTCCAAATACAGTTGGGAACAATTTGTGGAGGATAAGGAAACCTATTGGGACGGGGTGCGCAATTACCAGGCGCGCAATAATCTTCAAGCGATGAAAAAGGGAGACCGGGTGCTGTTCTACCACAGTGTGGTGGGCAAAGAGATCAAGGGCATCGCCCGGGTGACCCGGGAATCGTATCCCGACCCGACCACCGACGACCAGGCCTGGGTAGTGGTGGATTTAAAACCCGTCAATCCGATGAAGATTCCGGTCACCCTGGAGCAGATCAAATCCCATGCGCAACTCAGGAAGATGGCCCTGATCAAACAATCGCGCTTATCGGTGATGCCGCTGACTCCGGCGGAATTCAAAATCATTCTCGAATTGGGAAAAACTCAAGCTTGATGGCGCCCGGCCCAATTTTTACTCAAGACAAAAAGGACATTGACTTCAAACCCAAGGACGTTTAAATTGGCGTGAAACGGGGCTTTCAGCACCCCGATCCAGTCGTCCAATTATTGAACACCCTTCCGTTTAATAAAAACCACGCATGCGCACCAGACCCGTTTATTTTATATTTTTATTCGTTTGTCTTCAGATCATGGGGATCGGAACCGCCTGGGGCCATTCACCCGCCCAGAAATGCCGCACCCAACTGTCCCCGTTGGTGAAAACCAACAACGCCATCAATGAAGATGGGGATATGTGGGCTCGTTTTGAACGGGACGCCCTGCTCAGGTTGGATTCCAGTAAAGCAATGCAGTTGGACTCCAAAGTTCAGCAACTGGTTTGGTTGTTGGATTACCTGTGCGAAACCATAAAGGGCGTCCCTTTGAACGAACTGGCGGTTTACTTGACTGAAAACCTTAAAGGAAAAAGCAAGAAGGAGTTCAAGGCGGAATTGATCGTTCTTGGAAAAACAAAAGCGGAGATCGATATCTGGTTCACCTTTTCGGACTTGTCATTAAAAAATGAGGACCGGAAGTTAAAAGTGGAGATCGTTTACAATTCGATTCAAAAAGCCCTTCCCCTCCTGCTGAAATACAAAACTCTGGCCGAGGAAGTGAAGCGGTCTCCGGATAAAAAGCATATTGAACGCGTGAATCAGCTCTATCGGGAAATCGACCAACTGGAGTCTTCCAATGCCTATCTGGCTCAGGCCTTGTGGGAAACCTCCCAGGTTCCACATTGGGATATTGACGAAAGCGCGGGCGGTTCCTGATTCAGGTCCACCTCAATCAACCATCCAACAAACCATCATCCATTCAGGGAGAAGGACATGGGAAATTTTCTAGTGATCGGCGGATCGGGAGTCATGGGCACCGCGGCTATCCAGGCGGTACGGGAAGTCTTCGGCGAACAGGCCAACGTGGTGGCCAACTGGTACGGCAAAGAAGACACGGGCCTGAAGGTTGAACATGCCAATCACACCCTGTTCGGAGACGTGACAGATTCCCAATGCCTGGAGGCGATCCGGTCCCAGGCCACCGCTTACGATTTCATGTTTTACGCCACCGCACTGGGAGATGTCGGGACTCCCATCAAAAATGCGACCCCGGAGCAAATCGCCCTTTCCAACCGCCTGTCGTTTGACCCCATCCCGATGCTGGAGGAGGCCCTGGATATAGGCACCATCGTGGCCTACTCCACTTTTTACGTTACGCGCCATCAGCTGGGAAGCTACGGGGCCATGGGTTATTCCAAGGAGGCTATCGAAAAATGGACTCTGGAAAAAGGGCAATCCCGGCACGCCTGCATTCGGGCCGGTTTGTTTGAATCGCAATCCTCGCGTGGCATCAAACTGCTGTTAAGGAAAAGCGCCAAGCATCTCGAAAATATCTAAGATCCTCTGATCCGCTCCTATTTTGAAAAAGTCAGCACCAAGGAAGGCATCGAACGCTACCTGGAAGGCATCATGAATGAAGAGAGGGAACTTTTTGGAGACAGCCCCACCCAGGCCGAAGACCTCTACCGAGCCCACCTGGAATTATTCAAGGCGGACAACCCGAAGTTCGTCAATGTGTGCGGCAAAAAAATCTGGCTCAGCGAAGACCCGCAACTGATCAAAGATCATATTTAAACCAGGTCCAACCGGGAACTCCCGCGAATCCCATTGAAAGTACGGCGCTAAGTGCCGGCCGCTATTGCTTTTGACCGGTGTTTTATGGATAATGTCACCCATTGCCCGTTAAATTCTTATTAACATTGAATTAAACGCATCGCTCCGGGAACACCCGGAACCGGCAAAATTGCGCCGGTCACCGAATAAAAAGATGAAATGAATATTAGCATGGCCTCCTCAAAAAATACAGACCAGCCCCATGTGGATCATTTGATTCAGCAGATCAATCGGCTGGCGGAAATCGGCCGGGCTCTTTCGGGCGAGCAGGATCTCAATGTGCTGCTGGAAAAAATCTGCGATGAGGTGCGCAATTTCACCCGTGCGGACGCCTGCACCTTGTATATCGTCAAAGACAACCAGCTCCATTTCGAAATTGTCCAAAATCACACCATGGACATCCGGCAAGGAGGAAAAACCGGCGAGGTAATCAACCTTCCGCCGGTGGACCTGGTGGAATCCAACGTCTCCGCCTATGTCGCCCTCAAAGGGGTGTCCGTCAATATTCCAGACGTCTACGATACAGACTTGTTCGACTTTACCGGCCCGAAAGAATTCGACAAGGGCACGGGATACCGCTCCACATCCATGCTGGTGTGCCCCATGCGCAACCATGAGGATGAGGTCATCGGCGTTCTGCAACTGGTCAATGCGCAAAACCCGGACACCGGGGAGGTCATCCCCTTTTCACCCGATTACGTCAGCCTGACCGAGTCACTTGCCTCTCAGGCCGCGGTGTGCATCACCAACGCGTGCCTGATCAACGACATGGAAAATCTTTTTGAATCGTTCGTCGAAGTCATGGCCACGGCGGTCGATGAAAAATCACCCATCACGGGAGGCCATATCCGCCGGGTCGCCAACTTGACCATGGTTATGGCGGAAGCACTTCATAAAGCCGACAAACCGCCTTTCCAGAAGGTTCATTTTACCCCTGAAAAATTTCACGAACTGCGGGTGGCTTCCTGGATGCACGATATCGGCAAAGTCACCACGCCGGTGGAAATCATAGAGAAAAGCAAGAAACTGCAAACCATTTTTGACCGGGTTCATTTGTTGGATATGAGAATGCAATACATCATCCAGAGGACACAACTGGCGGCGGCCCAGACTCGCCTCAATATAATGGAAAACGGGAACTCAGCGGAAGCCATCAAGGAGTTGGAAAAGAAAACGGAACAAACCATCGCGGAGTTGAACGAGATACGCACTTTTATATTGCAGTGCAACGAACCCAGGGAATTTCTGGAAGACGAAAAAATCGCGCGACTGGAGGAGATAGCGAAAAGAACTTATCAGGATGGACAGGGCAAGGAACAACCTTTCCTGACGGCCGATGAGCTACACAATCTTTCTATTCGCAGAGGCAGCATTAATACGGAAGAGCGTCAAATCATGAACAACCACGCTCAAATCACCCTGGACATGCTCAACAAAATCCCCTTCACGCGGAAGCTGAAAAACATTCCAAAATTTGCCGGGGCGCACCATGAATTCATTAACGGCAAGGGTTATCCGCTCGGATTGAAAGGCGATGAAATTCCGCTTGAAGGAAAATTAATGGCCGTCACCGATATCGCGGAAGCGCTGACGGCAAAAGACCGGCCTTATAAAAAGGCCCTGCCGCTGGATCAGGTCTATCAAATTCTGAGATCGATGGCGGAAAAAAAGGAACTCGACAGCGGCCTGGTCGAGTTTTTCATCAAGGAAAAGGTGTATGAAGTCTATCAGGAGAAGTTTGAAAACCCGGAATCGGCTCCACCACCCGCAGAAAAATTTCCACCAAACAAAAAAGACCCCTAACAGGTCTTTTTGACTCTCCCGGATTCCTTACCAAACAAACCCCTGAATTAAATTTATTTTTTCTTGGGGACGTACCAACCGGTGCGCATGTAGGAATCGTTCATTTTAACGTGCTCATCAATATTGACGTCATCGTTGATATGGGCATCGGGGTCGTGGTCCTGATCAAATTTTTTGAAAACCTTTTTCATGGTTTTTTGGGTGAGCCGGGTGGAGCGTTTTTTGCGGGTAACGGTAAGCCTGCGGTTCTGTTTCTCCCGCAGTTCCTTTATTTCTTTACTGGATAATCCGCCGATAACCATAAAAGCCTCAAAACTTAACCGTTTTTTGTTTTATAATTCCCAAACGGAATCGCGGTTCCTAATCGATGAGGTCATAATACCAAAAACATGCCTATCAACCAATTAAAATCCCTGTTTTCCGATCCCGAGATCCCGGAGGTTCGCGCACGGGAATTGATCAATTCGCTCGATCATTTTGATATTGCACGCCTGCTCCATCAGCTCGACAAAGATGAAAAGGTTCTTATTTTTCAATATATTACGGGGGGCGTCAAGCGCCAGGAACTGTTGTATGAAACCGATGCGGAGAGTCGCAAGGATATCATCGACGATCTGGGCCCGGAGTTTATGGCGCCCTTTTTGGAGGGCATGCCCAAGGATGAGGCGGCGGATATTATTCAGGAAAGCGAACCCGGGGTTCAGGAAAAAATCCTGGAGCGAATGGTTCCTGACCAAGCCCAAACGCTCAAAAACCTGATCCGATATGAAGAACAAACCGCCGGGGGAATGATGACGCCCCATTTCAACCGGGTGGATCCGGAGGAAATTGCCAGCGAAATTCTGGCTAAAATGATTCGCAATCCCTCCAAAGATTCGGTCACCGATTTTTTTGTGGTGGACCCGGACCAGAAACTGCTTGGTATTTTTACCTTGCGGGATTTGCTGAACGTGCTTCCCCAAGCCAAGGCCATAGATATCATCCGCGAAGAATCGCCCCGGGTGCGACTTGACGAACCCTGCGAAAAAATCGCGAGCTTGATGGATCACGAACACCTCAGCACCGTACCGGTGGTCGACGGAGACAATGTGGTCCACGGAATCGTCACCTTTGATGACGTCTTCCGGGGCCTCAAGCAAACGACGAACGAGGAGTTTTATACCATGGTTGGGGCGACGGACACCAACCCCTTTGCCCGAAAAACGTCCCGGAAAATTGCCGCACGCGCTCCCTGGCTCTTCATCACTTTTATCGGAGGCATGATCAGTGCCCTTGTCTTAAAATCCTTTCAGGGGAGCATGACCGAGTTCACCGTGGTCATTTTTTTCATTCCCTTTGTACTCGGCCTCGCCGGAAATGTGGGCATTCAAGGCGCCACCATCATTGTCCGTGGGCTCGCCACGGGAGATATCCAGAGCGACAATTTAAATACCGTGCTCAAGAGCGAGCTCAAGGTCGGGTTCTCCAATGGAATAATCTTCGGAGTCATTTGCGGACTGACTATTTTATTCTTCGCGGAAAACTTTTTGGACGCCTCCCCGGCATTGGGAATAACGGTGGGATTGGGAATTACCCTGGCCGTGGCCATGGCAACGTTGATCGGCTCATTCACTCCTTTACTTTTTCTGAAAATGAACATCGATCCGGCCATCAGCGCCGGACCGGTGGTCACGACCCTGAATGACAGCATCGGTTTGATCATTTATCTGTACACTGCAACCAGGGTTTTTTCAATGTTATAGAGTCTCGCTCCTCTTTCTTCTTTCCCTCTCATCAAAAACCCGCTTGCATGGGTCTCAAACATTCTATAAGGTAAAGGACGTCAGGTTGTTTTGAACCGACTGTCTTCGCTTGGTTTGGTCCGCCCCACAGGTTTTCCGTTCATTTCAACATGAGCCCACTTGGTAGAATGAAGTCATCAAGCATAATCCTTTCAGGCCTCAGCCTGGCCTTATGGATTTCTCTTGGATCCCCCTTACTGTTTGCCGCGCAAAGGGGCGTTTCCGGCGGGAATGAAATCCAGGCCGATTCATACTCTGTACCCACCGACTATTCTTTTCTGGAAAGCAATAAATCCACTTTGTTGAAATGGCCGCGGGGCAGTTTGATTTATCCGGAAATCAACCAGCCGGAGAAAAGAGACGAGGTGCTCCTGGTGGATGAAACCTTCGCCTCTCCGGAGGAAATCCAATCCCTGCACCGTTATTATGGCTCTCAATTATTCCGGAGAAAAAAATACGATGAAGCCCGGAAGGAATATTTAAAGGTCCTGGAACGGGACCCCAATATTTCCATCATTCACAAGCATTTGGGTGTGATTTATATGAAATCCAAGGACTATAAAAAGGCCGAGGCGGCTTATCGAAAGGCCCTATCGCTCGATCCGGGATACACCACCGGCATTGCCAAACTGGGGCTCTGCCTGGCGGCTCAAAAGAAATATTCGCTGGCGGAGCAGAAATTCAAACAGGCCATCAAAGCGGATCCTTCCAACGCCAACTATCACCTCGATCTGGGGCATTTTTATTACTATCTGAAAAAAAATTACCGGGGGGCCCTATATTCTTATAAGAAGGCGCTGAAATTGAATCCACGATTGAAATCGGCAAAACTCAATCTGAAGGATATTCAAAAACGATTCAGGAAATGGGAGGAACAGGAAAGCGATTTTAAAAATTCGTGGGGGCCGGATTTCGATTTCGACGGCTCGAAGAACACGGACCGATTGGACGATCAACAGCGGCCGCCTGAGGAAGCCCATATTTCGGGTGCCCCGGATGAGCACAACACACAACACCCTCTATTTTAAATCCGTTCGATTCGGAGGCGGCCCTACCCCTCTGCAGTTTCTTCGACCTCAATGATGGGGGTATCGACCTCGATGTACTCCCCTTCATTTACGTAAATCTCCTTGACCACCCCCTCATATTCCGATACCAAGGTGTAATATCCCTCCGCCACAATTTCAGCCACCGGCATTCCCACCTTCACCGTATCGCCGATATTGACCAGAAATTCATCCACCTTGCCGGATGTCATGGTCGCATACATGGGCGCCATGGTAATATAAGCCATGCCACAATCCTCCAGAATCGATTAACGGGTGCCCTCACCCAAACAAATTTTGAAATTCAAACGAAACGCCTCTATATGATAGAGTCATTCTATCGAACCCTGCGGGCTAAACCATAAACGAGGTCGTTCCATGAAAGTGCAAGTCGGAGATTGCCTGTACGAACCTCTGTCCCGGAACAACGGAGAGGTGACCAAAATCATCACCCATCCCAACGGCAAGCTGGTGACCGTTCGGTGGCGGGTGGATGACTACCCTCCCCACGATACGGAACACTTTTATTCCAAGCTGGTGAAAAGCATCAAAAAGGGAGAAATCGAATACACTCCCGGTCCGGACAACGATTCCGGACAAGCACCGGCCTGATACGGCGCCCGCCTTTCCCCCAACCTGTCAGCCTGTTTCACTGCCGGTACATGGTATGGCTGGGACGGCCGGCCAGAATATTTTCCTTGCCCCAGTCCACCACCCCGGCAAATTTGTCGGAACTGATAAAGACATTGTACGCCTCTTCAGAATTCCAGTCGGACACAATCAAATAAGAATGCCCATCATTCACGTCCTTGTACAAGGCTGAACGCGTATGCCCTTCCATTTCATTCATGACATTTAAAACATTATTAAATGCTTTTTCAAATATTTCTTCTTTGCCGGGAATAATTTTATAATTCATTCCAATTGTTACCATACGTTTGACCTCGTTTTCCGTCGTTTAAGAAATCCAATGATTCAGGGGTGGGCAGACCGGGGGTCTCCCTGAAAACCCGTTCCTGGATGGGCGGCCTGTTTTCAAGTGTATGATTTTTATTTGGCGGCGCTCAGTATAATTTGAAACGGTGCGCAAAGGAACTTTAAAAAGCTCCCGTCCCGGCAAACCCCTTTTCCGCTCCCGGCGGGCCATGGGGTCAATCCACGGGGATCAGGTTGAAGCTTTCCAAAGCGCCCTTGGCGGCGCCCTGCTCGGCCTCTTTTTTACTTTTGCCTCGGCCCCGGCCCCGGATGCCTTCCTGAATCGTCACCACCACCTCAAATTCCTTGGCATGATCGGGGCCCTTTTCGTTCACGATCTTGTAGTTGGGAATACAGTTGAATCGGGCTTGAGTGTATTCCTGAAGGTCGCTTTTATAATCCCGGAACCGGGCGGTGTTGGCATATTTGCTGATTTCCTTCTCGAGGATCGGGAGGAAAATATCCAGCGCCGCCTCCAGATGGCTGTCCTGATACACCGCTCCGGCCACCGCTTCATAGGCATTGGCCAAAAGGGAACTCTTTTGCCTGCCGCCGGAGGATTCCTCACCCTTTCCCAACAGCAGGTATAGTCCCAAACCGATGTCGCGCGCCAATCCGGCCAAGCAGGTTTCGTTGACCACCGCAGCGCGAATTTTGGAAAGGGTCCCCTCCGAAAAATCAGGATAGGCTTTGACCATATAACTGCTGACAATCAAATCCAGCACCGAGTCGCCTAAAAATTCAAAACGCTCGTTGTCTTTCAGGGATTCGGAATTTTCGTTGACGAAGGATTTATGCGTCAGGGCTTTGTTGAGAAGCTCGGGATTCTTGAAGGTGTACCCGATTCTTTCCTGCAAAAGGGCCAATTCCTGTATGCGTTCGTTGGAGAGCATTGAAGGCTGATCGATCAACTCATCATTTCTTTGAAAATAATGACGCCGTTGGTACCCCCGAATCCAAACGAGTTGGACAAGGCGGCGGTAACTTTTTTCTCGCGGGCTTCATTGGGAACGTAATCCAAATCACAATCCGGATCGGGAGTGGTGTAATTGATGGTGGGGGGAATCACGCCATGGTGGATGGCCAGGATCGAATAAATCGCCTCCACCCCGCCGGCCGCGCCCAGCAGGTGCCCGGTCATGGATTTGG
>CAYPKH010000053.1:0-8916 GCA_964411245.1 uncultured Nitrospina sp. | reverse complement strand
GCCCAGCGGGGATGCCCCTTCACTTTGTCTAGGATGACTCAGCCCATCCTTTCAATCCCTATAAAAAAAGGACTCCCTTTTAATGGGGAAATCGTCAGGAAATCGGACCTTGTGTATTGTCTTTCCCGGCCGATCCGTGCTATTAATAAATTACTTTCGCATCGGCCTCTGGAACCCCCTTTCCGGTAAAATCTATGGCCCTTGAATTTTATAAAATCCTACAATCCCACGCCCAATCCCAGCCAGATCACCCTGCACTGATCGACGGCGCGGACACGGTGACCTATTCCCAACTGCTGGACCGGGTGGAATGCTTTGCCGGCGCCCTGGATTCGTTGAACCTGGACGCCGATAGCAAGCTGGGCCTGCTGTGCCTCAACCAGAAAGAATATCTGATCGCGTTTCTGGGCGCTCTGCTCAAGGGCCTGCCGGTGGTCCCCTATAACTTCATGCTGACGCCGGAGGATCAGGTGTACGTCACCCAGGATGCCGGAGTGGACCTTATTGTGATCAATCCGGCATTTATCAAGCCGGAGACCTCCCGATTTTTTTCCATTTTCAAACAGCGGATCGTCACCACGGAATTTCCAGGAGGCCTGTTGCCCGAGGACGGCACCCAGCTTTTCGACGCATTTTTAAAAGCCGGAAACCCGGACGCGGCCCGGCAACGGCACGAGCGCAGTGAAGACATCCCGGACGTCATCATGTACACCTCCGGCACCACCGCCCGGCCCAAAGGGGTGATGCTGGACGAAAGCATGTTTCACGCCAACAGCACCGGAGTCCAGGCGCATCTGCAATTTTCCGCCGAAGACCGGGCGATCATGGCATTGCCCCTGTTTCATTCGTTCGGCAACATGATTTCCCTGGTGTTTTTGCGTTCGGGGGGCACCATTATTCTCCTGCCGCAATTTCATCCGAAAACCATCCTTGCCACCATCGCCGAACAGCGGGCGACGGTGTTGCCGCTGGTTCCGACCATTTATTCCTTTCTGGTCCAGCTGGCCGAGTCCGGCCACTACGACACCTCCTCCCTGAAATACTGCATTTCGGGCGGGGCCGCGCTCCCCCATGCACTCCTGAAAAAAGTGGAGGCGGTGCTCGGCACCACCATTCTCGAAGGATACGGGTTGACCGAGGCCTCGCCGGTGGTTGCGGTCAATACCATGGTGGACGGGAGCGTTCCCGGTTCCGTGGGTCCGCCGCTTCCCAACATCACCGTGAAAATCGTCGACGACCGGGGCGGCCCCGTCACCCAAGGAACGGTGGGGGAAATCTGGGTCAAGGCGGAAACGGTGATGCGGGGCTACTGGAAACTCGCTCAGGAGACCCGGGACATGGTCACTGCCGACGGCTGGTTGAAAACCGGCGACCTGGGACATATGGACGAAGAAGGCCGGCTTTATATTTCCGCCGGACGCAAAAAAGATCTGATCATCCGCGCGGGGGAAAACGTCTCCCCGCTGGCGATCGAAAACGCGCTGATCAATCACCCGGCGATTTTGGAGGCGGCGGCTATCGGCATCCCTCACAACCGGTTAGGGGAGCAGGTGGTGGCCTGTGTGGTCTTAAAGCAGGCGGGCACGCTGGAAGAAAAAAAATTGAAGGAATACTGTCGGGGAAAACTTCCGGCATTCATGCTACCCGACCATTTCCGGTTTTATGAATCCCTTCCCAAAAACCCGGTCGGAAAAATTTTGAAAAACCAACTGCGGGAAGAATTCAATCCCGATTCTGATAAATCAACAATAGCGGCACACCCTCCAAAGACAGCGTGAACACCGGCTTCTGCCGGTGATACAAATCCCAAGTAAAATCCCTGAATTGCGATTGGCGTGGGAGCAGGATGATGTAATCCATATCCGTTTGGGTGAAGATCAGGTCTTGCCGCAACAATCCGTGGTCCTGCATGTATCTCAAATAGTCCACTACGGGGGGCAACACGCCCGCCCGGGAGTTGGGCGGAAACCGGTTGATTTCATCCCGGACCGACGGAACCACCGTATCAAACCAATAGGTGGTTTCAAAACCCGCCCGGTTCGCGCCGGCTACGCCGCCGGTCAGACGGTTATAATACTCGAGATAGAAAGGATGAGAATCCGCCAGCTGGAGGGCCGGCCAGGTGAATGCGATCAAAAAGATCAGCGCAACGATTCGTTCCCTGCCCCATTTAATCAGAAGAGGCCACCGGGCCATGTTCCTGAACACCCAATCCCGCAACCCGCGGTACCCCAGCCCGGCCAGACAGGCTAGAAACGGAAACACCGGCAGGAACAGACGCACCCCGTCATAATCCGGGCTGAGAGGAAGCACCAGGATCAGATAATAAAAAACGAGCTGGGACAGAACCAGGAGCACCCACTTGTCAGCCCGTTGCTTGAATCCCAATACCGCGCCCAACAGAACGAATAATAAAATGGCCACGGGAACGGTCACTGCGGTCATCACCAGGGAGTAATGCCAGGGCGCATGCGCCGGGTACAACTCTCCCAGATAATAGGTTGCTATGGGGACGGTGGTTTCCCGGCTCAAAGCGGTCTGAATATAATGCGTGAAAAAACCGGAAAAGGGATCGACCCACCAGGTGGGGTTGAGCGCGATCAGGACGACGGGACTGATGACGGCGGCAACCGCCACGTTGCGCCAGGCGCGCTTTTCCCGGGCGAGGATTATGTACAGAATCAACGCCAGGGGAATCAGCACTCCGGTGAATTTGACCGAGAACGCCAGACCCAAAAACACCGCGAATCCGTAAGACCAGCGTTTGTCTTCCAAGCCTTTGTAAAAGGCGACGACGGCAAACAGCCAGAAGGCCATCATGGCGGTATCGGTGGCGGCGATGTGGGCGTGACCGAACACCCGCGGCATCAGCGCCAGCGACAACGCGGTGAACAAGCCGGTTGTCCAATCGAACCGCCGCGCCATCACGCGAAACACGGCCATCACGGCCAGCGCAAACAAAATCGCCGGAGCCATGCGGTAAGCCACGACATCCCCAAACCAGCCGTGGAACAAAAACCAGGTGATCGTCGGGAGGATTCTCGTCAGCGCGGGATGATAATTGAAATTGAAAAAATTCTGGTTTTCAGGAGTGACAGGCGGCCAGTATTTTCCGTGGAAGGCGGGATCCCAGAGGGCGCTCCATGGACCGGCGAGGAGTATGTCCCAAAACTGAGACAACCACGCGCGAAACACTTCGCTGCCCCAGAAATGCGCCATGGATTCATCCCAGGTCAGCCCCATATCAGCGGCTCCGGAAATAACGGCAAGAAAAACCCCAACAAACAAAATCCATCCCGTTATTCGTGGGGGATTATTTTTTTCTTGGTTTCGAGAACTCATTTCCTTTTTTATGTCGCGATCCATCCGATCCCGGTTTTTCGGTGTTTCTTCAGATAAAAAATAAAATAATGAAGAGTTAATTCTCAGTTTTGTAAATCAACAACATGGGGATTCCATCCTGGGAAAGGACATAGTAAGGTTTTTCTTCAAAATACCATCTCAACAAATAAGGACTTTGGACCATCATCGAAATACGCGGCATCAACACCATATAATGGAAGTCTTTTTTGGTCAGGATCAGGTCTTTTCTCAATAATCCGCGTTTTTGCAGATATTGTGAATAAAGATCTATGCCAGGGAAAAACCCAACTTTCGAGTTTGGGGGAAGTTTGTTAATCTCTTCCCGCGCCGACGCGGTAAGCGTATCAAACCAGTAGGTGGTTTCAAATCCGAGTCGATTGGCCCCCGCCACTCCTCCTGCCAAGCCATTGTAATATTCCAGATAAAAGGGATGAATCGACGCCAGTCTCACCGCCGGCCAGAAAAACACCAACACAAAGATCAGGGCCATGATTTTTTTCATTCCCAGCTGACCCAACGCCGAGGGCCACCGGCCCTTATATTGGAGGGCCCAATCCCGCAACCCGCGGAATCCCAGGGCCGCCAGGCATGCAAGATAGGGGAAAACGGGGAGAAACAAACGTATGCCATCGTAATCGGGACTGATGGGAAGAATCAGAATTCCATAATAAAAAATCACTTGGGACAGCAAAAGTAAAACCCACCGGTCGGCCCGTTGTTTTACCGCATAAATTCCTCCCAACAGAACGAATAACAAAATTACCGTGGGAACCGTTACCGCGGTCATGACCAGGGGGTGGTGCCAGGGAGCGTAAACCGGATGGACTTCTCCAAGATAATAGACCGGGATCGGAAAATATTCGACACGCGTCAGGGAAGCAAGAATATAGTGATCCAGAAAATTGGAAAAAGAGCCCACCCACCAAGTGGGGTTGAGCGCGATCAGGACGACGGGACTGATAACGGCGGCAACCGCCACGTTGCGCCAGGCGCGTTTTTCCCGTGCCAGAATCATGAAAAGGATCAAGGACAGGGGAATCATCAATCCGGTGAATTTCACCGAAAACGCCAAGCCCAACAACACGGCAAACCCATACGACCACCGCTTGTCTTCCAACCCCTTGTAGAAAGCGACAACGGTAAACAACCAGAAAGCCATCAGGGTGGTATCGGTGGCGGCGATATGGGCGTGTCCGAACACTCGCGGCATCAGTACCAGAGACAATGCCGCAAACAGTCCCGTCGCATAATCAAACTGCCGGGCCATCACCCGAAACAGTACCATGACGGCAATGGAAAAAATAATCGCCGGGGATAGACGGTAGGACGGGAAATCACCCATCCAGTCATGAAAGAAATACCAGGTGATTGTCGGTAAAAAACGCGTCAGGGGGGGATGGCCGTTGAAATTAAAAAACCGCTGATTTTCCGGAGTCATGAGCGGCCAATATTGGCGATGGAACGCGGGTTCCCAAATGGAATCCCATTGGCCAGCCAGAATTCTCTCCCGGACCTGCGATAACCATTCCAGAAAGTTTTCACTTCCTGCAAAATAGGCCAAGGCTTCATCCCAGGAATAGCCCATTTCCCAGGTCCCGGAAACGACGGCGAGCAGAGTCACGCAAAACAATATCCACCCGGTCCATCTGAACCATCGGTCCTCTCGGCTTTTGTCCAAAATCCGCTCCGAATTAATGTTCGGATACAGAATAGAGCCTTTTAAAGAACCTTGTCAAAAATTAGGAACTGGACACGCAGCGGAATCCGATGGCGTTGTTGCGCATTTTGGGCCAGTAGGCGGCCCGGTTGGAGCTTCTTAAAAACCCGGCGGTACTTTCCCAACTGCCGCCCCGTACCACTTTGGCGGCGGTGGGATGCGAACCCGGCGGATTGTCCTTCGGGCTGTTGCGGTAATAATTTTCATCCATCCAGTCGTTGGTCCACTCGGCGAGATTGCCGGCCATATCGTACAGGCCGTAGGGGTTGGCGGGAAATTTTCCGGGCGGCGCGGTTCCGGCATACCCGTCGTCAATGGATTCGACCCGGGTATTCATCACGCAGCTTTTGTCGCAGAAGTTGGCTTCCTTACCCTTCACGGTATTCCCCCAATAGAAGGTCGTGGTGGTTCCGCCGCGTGAGGCGAATTCCCATTCCGCTTCCGTGGGTAGACGCTTGCCCAGTTTTTTGCAGTAGCGGTCCGCTTCAAACCAGGTGGCGCTGTCGACCGGCAGGTCCGCTCCGGAATAATGCGAAGGATTGTCGAAGCCCATTACCGATTGAAATTCGGCCTGCGATACTTCGAACTTTTCTATTTTAAAAGGCGACAGGCACACCTCATGCACGGGTTGTTCGACCGGCATGCCCTTGGCACTGCCCATCCGGAAACATCCGCCATTGAGGGACACCATCTCTGCGGGCTTCCGGCTGCCCTGCGCGGCAATAAGGTGTTTGTTGACCCCGCGGTTCAACTCCTCAATGTGTTCGTACACCCGGCGCGGGACGCCTTGGTATTTGATACGCACCGCTTTCTGCGGCACCAGCTCCATCTTCCCCTTCTTTTTGAAAAACAAACGATAATGAGGAATGGGGTCGTTGCTTCTGATATCGAGATAGTTGCGCATGTTATTGTTGGTGCGCTTGGGGGAGATCACCAGCTCATCCACCAGTTCGGCTTCGAGTCCCTGCGATTCTCCCTTAAAAAACACCAGGACATCCCTTCCATTGGAGGGGGGCATGGCGAGAATTTTATCGATCAGCAGTTTCGCCTCCTGGTATTTTTTCAGGGCGATTTTGGTTTCCGCCAGGGCGCGCAGAATTCTGGGGCTCTCGGGATCGGCCTTCAGGGCCTCGGCATAATACTGTTCCGCCTCCGCATATTTTTCGTTCATGACCGCCAGATCGGCCTTGGCGATCCACTTCTGTTCGTCGGCCTGGAGGGTTTGCGGCAGGATCAAACAGACCAATCCCAGATAAAAGGAAGCGTTCAACATGACTTTGGAAAATGTATTCATCATCAATCAACCGCCCCCGCGGCTCCAAGGGTTGGGTGGGTGAAATCCATTTCAGGAAGCTCTAAAAATTATATAATAGGAGCGCGGGATAAACCAAACTTAAAAAGCGATATTCCAAGGGGATTTTGAAAGTCTGCGGAAATTTTTTTGGGGGTACCCGGGGAACCCTACTTTTTCCGATCCGGCGGCTTGGGCTTATCGGAACGATTCGATTGTTTTGAATCCTGCACAATCTTTTGTTTTTTCAATTCCTTCCAGTCCCCGTCGGCTTTTTTCTTTTTCTGGTAATTTTCCCGTTCGGGGAAATAATTGATTTTGTCGATCATAAATGCCGCCTCGTCCGGGTTCGGGTTGCTGAAAGGGTGATTCTTAGGGATTATTCTGCCAGATTTCTCCAACTTTTGGGAAAATTTCCTGAAAACGTAAAAAATAGCCCCGGGACCCGCTTTTTAACTACCCGGATTGATGGCAATTGCTTTTATACTATTAATGAACGAATTTATATTCGATCCTCCCGTTCGGACGGAGGCGCGGATGCCCTATCCGCCGGCAGCGCCTGAAAAGCAGGCGTCCGGATCGAAAAACGACTGGGTACGTAACCGACTTCAAATAAAGCTTTTAAGGCGACTGGGGCCTGCCACTCCGGCAGGCGTTGCATGCTATGCTTCTGGAAAAAATAAAATCCAAACAGGCTAGAATCGGAATTATCGGGCTGGGGTACGTCGGCCTGCCGCTGGTCCTCGAATTCGGCCGGGCGGGATTCCAGGTGGTGGGGCTGGATATCGACCCCGCCAAGGTGGAACGGCTGAACCGGGGAGAAAGTTATATCCGGCACATCCCGTCGGAAATAATCCGGGACCTGATCCAACAGAAACGATTCGAATCGACCGCCGACTTCTCCAAGACCTCCGGGTTGGATTGTATTTTGATCTGCGTGCCGACTCCGCTGAACACTTACCGGGAACCGGACATGAGTTTCATCGTGTCGACCGCACGGCAGATCGCCCCGCACCTGCGGGCGGAGCAGTTGGTGATCCTCGAATCCACCACCTATCCGGGCACCACCCGGGATGTGCTGATTCCCGAGCTGGAATCGGGGTCCGGCCTGAAGGCGAATCAGGATTTTCACGTCGTCTACTCTCCCGAAAGGGAAGACCCCAACAACAAAAATTTCACCACCGGCACCATCCCAAAAGTAATCGGCGCCGATTCGGACTATGCGCTGGAGTGTGCCAATACGCTTTACCTTTCATTCATCAACAAAACGGTCCCCGTTTCCAGCACAATGACGGCGGAAGCCACCAAGTTGATGGAAAACATTTTCCGGTCGGTCAACATCGCGCTGGTCAACGAAATGAAAGTCATATTCGACCGGATGGGAATCGACATCTGGGAGGTGATCCAGGCGGCCAGCACGAAACCGTTCGGCTACATGCCGTTTTATCCCGGCCCCGGCCTGGGCGGGCACTGCATTCCCATCGACCCGTTTTATCTGACGTGGAAGGCGCGGCAATACGGCATCACCACCCGCTTTATCGAGCTGGCGGGCGAGATCAACGTGGGCATGCCGGAGTACGTCGTGAAAAAAATATTGCTGGCATTGAACGACAAAGGCATCAGCCTCAAACAGAGCCGGGTGCTGATCCTCGGCTTCGCCTACAAAAAGAATATCGACGACGACCGCGAATCGCCCAGTTACAAAATCATGGAGCTGTTGTTACAATATGGAGCTCAAGTGGACTTCCACGATCCTTACATCGAAGCCATCGGAACGAAACGGGAGTATCCGCAGTTTTTCGGCAAAAAACGAGTGGCTCTCGAAAACCTCAGCCGGTTCGACGTCACGGTGATTCTGACCGATCACTCGGAATACGATTATGAAGCCATCGTCCGGCAATCGAATCTGGTGGTGGATACCCGAAATGCCTGCGCCAAAATCAAATCGGATAAAATTATCAAAGCCTGATGATTGAACCCTGAATCCATCAGCCCCCTGGCACCGCGTATCACCGGGACTCTCCATTAAGGAACTTATGCAATTTTTACTACACCATAACGTTATTATTCAAGCCATCGCCGACAACCATCATCAAATTCTCGAACAGTGCCGGGACGTGAAGTCCGCGGGCTGGGTTCTCTCCAACTCCCTGGCAATCATTCACTCCGATTTGAGCAGGACCATGGAAATGGAGGAGGCCCACGACGCGCTCAAGAGAGCCCTGCAGGGGATCCCCGTGGCCTCACTCACCGGAACCGATATGGTGGAAACCCCGCCCTCCGCGCACTTGGATTATCTGGATTCTTTGGCGGTGCGCACAGTGGAGGTGTTCAAGCTGGATGGCATCATCACGCTCAAACCGGAAGTTTTCGCCGAGTCGGGAATTCGCGCATTCCCCCCGGACGAACTGCCTCAGGTTCTGAAAGCCGGGCTGTCCAATATCGAAAAGGTTCCCCTATTGGATATTCCCGCCACCTATCCGCAAATGTGGAACGATGTGGAACACGAAATGTTCAAGGTCGTGCGGTCGGGTCATTTCATCCT
>CAYPKH010000052.1:0-8930 GCA_964411245.1 uncultured Nitrospina sp. | reverse complement strand
CCGGCCATTTTAAATTTGCGGAATACTTGAACATTCAGCACATCCGGGAAGCGGGAGAACTGGCGGTGCTGACCGCCGCCATGGTCGGCGCCAGCCTGGGGTTTCTCTGGTACAACACCTATCCCGCGCAAATTTTCATGGGGGACGTCGGTTCCCTTTCCCTCGGCGGAGTACTCGGGACCATCGCCTGCATCTCCAAACAGGAACTGTTGCTGATCCCCATCGGCGGAATCTTCGTCATCGAAGCGCTGTCCGTCATTATTCAGGTCGGCTATTTCAAATACACCGGGGGCAAACGGTTTTTCAAGATGGCGCCCCTGCATCACCATTTCGAACAACTGGGCTGGCCGGAACCGAAAGTGATCGTCCGGTTCTGGATCGTTGCGGCGATTCTGGCCATCGCCAGCCTGAGTACGCTCAAACTGAGGTAACGCGTGAATTTCAAGAACAAACAGATTTCCATCATCGGCATGGCGCGGACCGGGATCGCCGCCGCCAATTACCTGGCGGAACAGGACGCGCGCGTGACCCTGATGGACGGCAAACCGAAAGAGGCGCTGACCGGGGTTTTGAAACAACTCGACTCCAGAGTGAACACCGTGTTCCAATCCTCGGCGCCCCTGCCGGATGCCGGCCTCGTCGTGTTGAGCCCCGGCGTGGACATCCATTCGCCGGATCTGAAAGCCGCCCGGAAGAGTGGCACCGAAATCATCAGCGAGCTGGAGTTGGCGTACCGGGTGAGCGGCACCCCGATCATCGCGGTCACCGGAACCAACGGCAAATCCACCACCACCTCGCTGATCGGCCATCTGCTAAAACAGGGCGGCAAGGACGTGCAGATCGGGGGCAATATCGGGGTCCCCTTCATCTCCCAGGTGCAGGATGCGCCGAGGGATTACCGGGTACTCGAGGTCAGCAGTTTTCAGCTGGAAGGCACGGTGGAGTTTCATCCCGAGATCAGCGTGCTTCTGAACATCACGCCGGATCATCTCGACCGGCATAAAACCATCGAACATTACGCCGCCCTGAAAGAAAAAATCGCCGTCAACCAGACCCGGGACGACGTGCTGGTGGTCAATCACGACGATCCCTGGGTGCATCGCATCGCGGCGGGCAAGCCCTCGCAGAAATGGCATTTCAGCATGAGCGGCCCGGTGGTGCGCGGTTGCTATCTGAAAAAAGATCGCATCGTATTCACCGACGGCGAGCGGGAAGAGACGGTCTGCCGTATTGGCGATCTCAATCAAGCCATGCAGTATCAGGTGGAAAATATTCTGCCTTCGACTATTGTGGCGCGACTGGCAGGAATTGATACCGCCGTCATCGCCAAAGCCCTGCCCGCATTTAAAGGACTGGAGCACCGCCTGGAATGGGTGCGCTCCATCAACGGCATCGATTTTATCAACGACTCCAAGGGCACCAACATCGGCGCCCTGGAAAAATCACTCAACAGTTTCGACCAGCCCATCGTATTGATCGCCGGCGGACAGGACAAGGGCGGGAATTTCCAATCATTAAAATCCCTGTTCAAGCAAAAAGTAAAGCACATGGTGCTGATCGGGGAAGCGAAATCCAAAATCGAGGCGGTCCTCAACGGATCGTTCGGATACGAAAGCGCGGACGACATGGAATCCGCGGTGCGCGGGGCCTATACCCACGCGCAACCGGGGGACGTGGTTCTGCTCTCCCCGGCCTGCGCAAGCTTCGACATGTTCCGGGACTACGAGGACCGGGGCCAGCAATTTAAAGGATGCGTGCAATCTCTGTGAGGACCGTGAACCATGAGCGCAAGACACAACTGTTGGAAACCGTCAAAGGAGACGCGTGAGTTCCTATCGGCAAAAACAGTACGGGTGCGATTCGACGCTGGTCTGGGCCATCGCAGCGTTGACCCTGGCGGGAATCGTCATGGTGTTCAGCTCCAGCGCGGTGTACGCGCAGGAGACCTATCAGGATTCGTTTTACCTTCTGAAACGCCACGCGGTGTGGGTGTTGCTGGGGACCGCCTTGCTGGTGTTGGCGCGCAAATTCGATTATCACCGGTGGGAAAAGCTGACCCTGCCCGTCATTGTGGCGACATTCCTGCTTCTGCTGGCGGTGATGGTGCCCGCGTTCAGCAAGGAAGTCGGCGGCGCGCGTCGGTGGTTGACGCTCGGCGGGTTTTCCCTGCAACCGTCGGAGATCGCCAAGTTCACCGTCGTCCTGTTCATCGCCAAATCGATGGTGAAAAGCGCCGACAAATTGAAAAGTTTCGCGTACGGGTATCTGCCCAACCTGATCGTGCTGGGAATCTTTTTCCTGCTGATTCTTCTGCAACCGGATTTCGGCACCGCCATGATCATCTCCATCGTGGCGTTCCTCATGCTGTACGTCGCCGGGATTCGCACGAAGTTCCTGGTGTACTCCGTACTGGGGGTCATCCCGTTTCTGATCACCGCGGTGATGGGCGCGCAGTACCGGACCCGGCGCATTCTTTCATTTCTCGATCCCTGGTCCGACCCGTCGGACACCGGGTTCCAGGCGATCCAGTCGTTTCTGGCGTTCGGACGCGGCGGCATCTGGGGACTCGGGTTGGGCGACAGCCGGCAGAAGCTGTTTTACCTGCCGGAAGCGCATACGGATTTCATCTTCTCCGTGATCGGGGAGGAACTGGGAATCATCGGCACGCTGGGAATCATCTTGCTGTTCAGCATTTTGATCTGGCGAGGATTCACCATCGCGGCGCAAGCCAAGGATTTATACGGCACGCATCTGGCCATCGGGTTGACCCTGCTGGTGGGCGTGCAGGCCTTCACCAATATGGGTGTGGCGGTCGGCGTTCTGCCGACCAAAGGATTGACGCTTCCATTCATCAGCCTGGGCGGATCGTCCCTGCTGATCACGCTGTTGTGCATGGGAGTGTTGTTGAACATATCGGACCATTCGGTCCGGCGTTGAATATTTTTTAATGACGAACTTGGTCGTCATAGCGGGCGGCGGGACCGGAGGGCATCTCTATCCCGGCATCGCCCTGGCGAAAGCGCTCATGAAGCACGATGCAGACATTGAAATCACCTTCGTCGGTACCCGGCAGGGCATCGAGTCGCGCGTCCTGCCGCGCGAAGGCTTGCGACTGAAAACGATATGGTCCGGCGGCCTGCTCGGTAAAAAAGGCATCGGCCGGCTTGTCAACTGGATCAAACTGCCGGTCAGCCTGCTGCAGTCGATGGCATTTCTGCTGACGCACCGTCCCCGGCTGGTGGTGGGTGTCGGCGGTTACGTTTCCGGCCCGGTGGCGCTTTCGGCGTGGGCGCTCCGCATCCCGGTGTTGATTCACGAACAGAACACCGTCCCCGGCGCGACCAACCGGTGGCTCGGCAAAATCGCCGACAGGGTGGCCGTCACGTTTGAGATGTCCAAAAAATATTTTCCGGCGCACAAGGTGGAGACCACCGGCAACATGATCCGCGAAGAATTTTCCGAAGCCGAAGGAGCCAATGTCCCCGCCTCCGAAAAATTCACGGTGCTGGTGCTGGGCGGCAGTCAGGGCGCGCACTCCATCAATCAGGCCATGCTGGATGCGCTCGATGCTCTGGCCCCGGTGAAGGATCGGTTGCACGTCATCCACCAGACCGGGCAGGCGGACGAAGCCGAGATCAAGGCCGGTTACGAACACAAAGGATTTTCCGCAGACGCCCGGGCGTTCATCTACGACATGGCGGATCAGTACCGCAAGGCGGCGCTGATCATCTGCCGGGCGGGCGCCACCACGCTGGCGGAAGTGACAGCGCTGGGCATCCCGGCGGTGCTGGTGCCCTTCCCTTTCGCAGCGCACAATCATCAGGAACACAACGCGCGGGCGTTGGAGTCGGGCGGCGCGGCGCGGGTCCTTCTCGACAAAGACGTCAGCGGAAAAGCCCTGGCGCGGATTATTCTCGACGGCATCGAACATCCCGAACAATTACGGGAAATGGCCGAACACAGTTTTCAAATGGGACAGCGCGACGCGACCGAACGCGTCCGCCGGTTGTGCATGGACCTGATGCACCGCCCCCATTGAACGCGCGAAGCATCGCGCAGGTTGAAGGAAGTTATGAGGTTCCATGTTTTTAGGCAAAACCAAACGGATTCATTTCATCGGTATCGGAGGTGCCGGCATGAGCGGCATTGCTGAAGTGCTGATCAACGAGGGGTACGAAGTCACCGGTTCGGACAAGGCCCGGTCACACGTGACCGAACACCTGGAGAAGATCGGCGCGCGCATCGCTTATGAGCACCGCGCCAAAAACGTGGACGGCTGCCAGGTGGTGGTGACCTCCACCGCCGTGAAACCCGACAACGTGGAAGTGCGCTCCGCCCGCGAGCAGGCCATTCCGGTGATCCGCCGCGCGGAAATGCTGGCGGAACTGATGAGGATGAAGCAGGGCATCGCCATCGCCGGCACCCACGGCAAAACCACGACGACGTCACTGGTCGCAACGGTGCTGGCGGGCGGCAACCTCGACCCCACCGTCGTCATCGGCGGCAAGCTGAAGAGCGTCGGGAGCCACGCCAAAATGGGGAAGAGCGAATTTCTGGTGGCGGAAGCCGATGAAAGCGACGGCTCCTTCCTGAAACTGACGCCGACCATCGCCGTTGTCACCACGCTCGACGAAGAGCACATGGATTTTTACAAAACGCTCGACAATATGAAAGAAGCGTTCCTGACCTTCCTCAACAACATACCGTTTTACGGCACCTCGGTGCTGTGTCTGGACGAGGCCAACATCCAGTCGCTGATTCCCAGACTGGAAAAACGGTTCATCACCTATGGCCTGATGAGCCAGAGCGATTACACAGCCCGCAACATCCGGGTGAAGGGGTTGGATACGACCTTCGATGTGTTTTACCTGGGCGACGAGCTGGGAACCATCCATTCCGTCGCTCCCGGCAAACACAACGTGCTGAACACGCTGGCCGCGGTGGCGGTGGGCATGGAGTTGAACCTGACGTTTCAAACCATCGCCCGGGCGCTCAAACAATTCAGCGGCGTGCAACGGCGCTTCGAAATCCATCACAACACCGATGCGCTGGTGGTGGTCGACGACTACGGCCATCACCCGGTGGAAATCCAGGCGACGCTGAAAACCGCGAAAGAAGTGTGGCCGGACCGGCGGCTGGTGGTGGTGTTTCAACCGCACCGCTTCTCCCGCACCCAGACCCTGCTGGAGCAGTTCTGGTCCGCATTCAACGATTCGGACATTCTGATCATCAACGATATTTTCCCCGCCGGCGAGGAGCCCATTAGAGGGGTTCATGCCAAGGGGATCGTGGACGGCGTCCGGAAGTTCGGACACAAAAACGCCGAGCACATTGCGACACCCAAAGAAACTTTGAAACGCCTCTCCCGGATTCTGGAGCCCGGCGATGTCTTCATGACACTCGGCGCGGGCAATGTGTGGGAACTGGGGCGCGATCTGCTGGCCAACCTGCCCGAACGATTCCGTGAGGGAACACCTGGAAAGGAACGTTAATCCATGCTGAACGATCCATTGAAAACCCGACTGATCCGCTTTGCTCACCTGCACCAGGGACAAAGCGTTCCCATGGCAACCCTGACCGGATCGTCGCGTACGATCCTGGGAAGAACAATTTACAAGAGAACACTTATGAGCCCCTCCACAAACTGGTTGAACCGAATCAAGGGAGAAATCCGGCACAACGAACCGATGGCGAACCATACGTCCCTGCGGGTCGGAGGTCCGGCGGATCTGTTTATCATCCCGAAGGATGTCGCGGACCTGCAACTGATATTCAAACATCACGGGGACCTGCCCCTGTTCATCCTGGGCGAGGGTACAAACCTTTTGATGAACGACAAGGGTTTCCGCGGCATCGTCATCTCCATCAAAAACCGTTTCAAGTCGATCGAGAAGCCGGTGTTTTTCAAAAACGCACAGGGCGAGGAAGCCGCCGTGGTCACCGCCGGAGCCGCCACCAAGATGTCCTACCTGGTCAAGAACCTGGCAAAGTATTCCCTCACCGGGATGGAAAACCTGGTGGGCATTCCCGGTTCGCTGGGCGGCGCGCTGATTATGAACGCCGGCGCCGACGGCACCGAAATCAGCGAGGTGGTGCGAAGCGTCACCCGCGTCACCGCCGAAGGGGAATTGGAAACTTTGAAAAAATCGGACTTGAAATTCGAATACCGCAAAACCACCTTTCCTACGAAAGGCGGAATCATCGTATCCGCGGAACTGGAACTGAAGAAAGGCGACCACGCCACCATCCAGGAAACCATCGACCAGCATCTGATCCGCCGCAAAAACAAACAACCGCTCTCTCTGCCCAATTCGGGTTCGGTGTTCAAAAACCCGGAAGGCGACGCGGCGGGGCGCCTGATCGAGGCGGCGGGATTGAAAGGATTCAGTGTGGGAGACGCCGGCGTGTCGATCAAGCACGCCAACTTCATCGTCAATAAAGGCGCCGCCACCGCTTCGGATGTTCTGGAAATCATCGAGCACGTCCGCGCCACCGTCCTGGAAAAATCGGGAGTCGAACTGGAAACCGAAGTGATCATCGTCGGCGAACGGTAAGGGGCGTTTTGGAGGACGCCTGACTGGAAATTTTGATGAACATGGTCCGTTAACAAAGGTACCCCTCCTTCCTTTGTCCCCGGTCCTTGGCCAAGGACCGGGGGCGGACCGAAATTTTAGAGATGGGGCGGGTTTTTGGAGTCATTGAAACAAAAAACCATCGGCGTGTTGATGGGGGGACTCTCCCCGGAGCGGGAAGTTTCATTGACCTCCGGGCAGGAAATCTTCAACGCCCTGAAGAGCAAAGGACTGAACGCCACCATGATCGACGTGGACCACAACATCGGAGCCGCGCTGGCCGAACGGAAGATCGACCTGGCCTGCATCGCCCTGCACGGCACCTTCGGCGAAGATGGAACCATTCAGGGGATTCTCGAATACCTCAAAATCCCCTACACCGGCTCCGGGGTTCTGGCAAGCGCGGTGGCGTACAACAAGGTGGTGTCCAAGGAGATTTTCATGGAACGCGGCATCCCGACGGCGCCGTATCAGGTAATCCCCGCCGAGGACCGGAGCCGGATCATGCGCAAACTGGATTTCCCGGTGGTGGTGAAACCCTCCGACCAGGGATCGAGCATCGGAGTCAGCATTGTCCGCTCCGAATCGAAATGGGAAACCGCGCTGGACCGGGCA
This sequence comes from uncultured Nitrospina sp., assembly GCA_964411245.1. GTDB lineage: Bacteria > Nitrospinota > Nitrospinia > Nitrospinales > Nitrospinaceae > SZUA-226. Next base: position 1,743 of record CAYPKH010000052.1, on the reverse strand, counting down.
TTCGACGTTTCGGAGGAGGTTCTGGTCGAAAAATACATCGCAGGCAAATTACTGGCGGTCGGCATGAACGGCCCGCAACCCATGCCCATCGTGGAGATCATCCCCAAGTCGGGTTTCTACGATTACGAGGCGAAATACACCGCGGGCAAAACCGATTATGTGTGCCCGGCGGAGTTGACACCGGAAGCGGTGGACCGGTGCAACGACACGGCGGTCCGGGTGTTCAAAGCCCTCAAGGGCCGCGGGTTCCCGCGCGTGGATCTGATCCTGGACGAAAACGGCACTCCGTTCGTCCTCGAAATGAACAACATACCGGGTATGACCCCAACCAGCCTGCTACCCATGGCGGCACGGAAAGCGGGTCTCGAATTCGACGAGCTGGTGATCGAAATTTTGAAACGAGCGCGGCTGGATACTAAAAACTAGAGCACGATCATGAATTACATCCTGAACAAAACCAAACAATCCCGGCTGAATTGGGGAAAAGTCCATTCCCGCCAGCGGAAAAAGCACAAACGCTCGGGCAAAACCCTGAAGGGACGCAAAATCAAAAGCCGCCACATGGGATGGCGCGACCGGGCCAAATCCTGGCTGGAGGGCATCGCCAAACTGGTATTGATCGTGGTCATGAGTTACGGCGCGTTTCACGGCTACCGGTTTGTCACCACGGCGCCGCAGTTCGCGCTGGCGCAGATCCAGTTCTCCGGCAATGACAGGGTCAACTTGGCCACCCTGGAAAGCATGGCCCAGCCGCTGTTGGGTCACAACATCTTCCAGCTCGACCTCAAGGCGGTGGCCCAACGGTTCAAGGAAAATCCCTGGATCGAAAGCGTCTCGGTGGTCCGCCGGTTGCCCCGGGGCCTCCGCATCCAGGTTCAGGAGCGAACGCCGTTTGCGCGCATCCAGTTGGACAAAACTTATTTGATGGACCATTACGGAGTGTTGATCGTCCCGGATCAACCGCCACACCGAGATTTGCCGCTGATCACAGGAGTGAAAGTGAAAAAGGTGGAGCTGGGCAACGAAATTCCGGTGGAGGGCATCGTTCCGGGACTCCAGGTCATGCATTTCATGAATCAGTTGGGGGCGTTCAAAAACGACCCCATTCAGAAATTTCACATGTCCAGTCCGCGCAAGCTGGTGTTCACCACGCAACACCGGGGAATCGATATCTACCTGGCGGTGGACCGGATACAGGAGGGTTTTGAGAATTTAAAAATAATACTCCACGCCATGGATTCCAACCTTTCCGGGATTCATTACATCGACCTGTCCTTCAAGGACAAGGTGGTGGTCAAGGAAAACCGGAAGGAATCCGGGCGCGGGATCGTACACAGGATTTAACCGTTTTTCGAAAAGGGGACACAAATGTCCAAAAAACACACCTACATTGTCGGCCTGGACATCGGCACCACCAAAATCTGTTGCATCATCGCGGAGGTCACGCCGCAGGGGGAGATTGAAATCATCGGGCTCGGCCAGTCGCCCTCGCGCGGTTTGCGCAAGGGAGTCGTGGTCAATATCGACGCCACGGTGGAATCGATCAAAAGCGCGGTGGAGGAGGCGGAGTTGATGGCGGGAACGGAAATCGATTCCGTGTTCGTGGGGATCGCCGGCGGCCACATCAAAAGCATGAACAGCCACGGCATCATCGCGGTGAAACACAAGGAGATCAACTACCACGACGTCGAGCGGGTCATCGAAGCGGCCAAGGCCATTGCCATTCCGCTGGACCGGGAAGTG
>CAYPKH010000051.1:1844-9092 GCA_964411245.1 uncultured Nitrospina sp. | reverse complement strand
CCCCGGAGCCTACCCCACCTGAAACGGGAAAATCACCCTAACCATGGTGGTCCCGGCAAAAAAGGACTGGTGAAATTTTGACGGCGGCCCGTTTTTGTAAACTTTTTTCCAATCCTTATTATACTATTAAGTTTTTTATTAACAACAGGTTAAGCTGTTTTTTCGGGGGCCAAATTTACATGGCACATATATTGCTGTATATCTATTTCAAAAAATGACGTTATAATAAAAACATTATGAAGGTGGCTACGGAGGTTTTACATGGATTCTAACGAATCTTATCAAGACGAAATTTACGAGAAGCTCAGCGCAGCGATCATGAACGCGATCACCTCTTCCAAAGATGTGAAAGAACTCCTCAAGGAATTGGGTTCCCAAGGCCTGATTACGGAATCCGCGGTCTTCAACCTTCTGCTCAGCCTGGAAGAGTTGGACACCTATGTGAACCCCAAACCTTTTTCGGAGAAAATCTACAAGCTGGAGCCTTCGGGAGAGCCTCCCAAGCCCAAAACCGTACTGGAGTTTGGTTTCGCCAATAAAGAAGAGCCGCAAACTATTGACAGCGGGAAAATTTCCGAAAGGGAGCGGATGTTCGAGGATTACTGCCGCTCGGTATTTGACGAAAAAGACTGGTTAAAAAAGGCCCGTCTCAAACTATAACTCAGCTCATCATCCTATTTCCCGGGAGCGCCCTTGCGGCGCTCCTTTTTTTTTGCCTTCCTTCCCATTGCTTAAGCGCCACCCCCTTGCTTGAAAATCTTGGAGTCACACGCGATATACTTGATCTGCCGTACCGGCACGATCAAGACTTCACTGGCGGTGGTAACTTCCAACACTTCCAGATCATCGCTGATAAAATGCTTTTCCGTATCATCCAGCTTCAATTCGCTATTATCCACAAAAACAACTTTCAACCAATATTGCATGATCCTGCCCTATACGAAAATTAATGGGTTCCCGACCGCCCCTGCTCCCGTCCGCATTATGCTGCTTTTCGCTCGAGGGTGGATCGGCGGTACATTTTAATTGGGTAGCGGCGCCTCCGCAATTTTCTTTGCCAGCGGATTATCCAGATAACCCTCCACGATATTTTTCAGATATCCTTTTTCATACAGCTTGCTGTTGGACATTTTGGCATTGACTTTGTGCAGCACCTTGAACCGAATCCGCGGAAACCGTTCCTTGAACTCATCGAAGGTGACCCCCGAAATATCCTTTTCCTCCTTTGAAGGATGCTCCAGGATCACCTTGGGGAGATACACCTGAGTCTCCCCGTTCAACCGTTGGGCCACATCATTAAAGGTCAGCAGCGTGGAGCAATCCGAATCGCCGCCCAGCATCTGGTTGGGCACATAGAGATAGCGCGCGCGGTTTTTCCGTAAGGTCGAAAGCAGGCGGTACACACTACCGGAGACCACCACGGTATCCTTCTTTTCCAGTTCGCACGCATCAAAGGTTTTAAGTATTTTCTGGTACGCCAGAAAGGTGGAGATATACGATTCCGTATGAATCATCTGCGTGTTCGGCAGGCCCGCGTTGTAGATGCGGCGGGCTTCATCGGGCAGGTAGCGCCGCCCGTAACGCATCAACGCGGTGGTTTCCTGATCGATGTATTTCAGGGGCGTCAGACATCCCATCCATAAATTGCAGTGGGGATTGATTTTTGAAATCGTCTGCGCGTCCTTCGACATGGTATGCGGCCCGAAGGTATAAAAATTGGCGGAGGTTACGGCAGGACCCTCGATGAGTTTCAACACTTGGCGGACCGTCGGCGCATGGGGCATGAGTTTTTTCCGGTTGTCCCCGAGGGTGATCACCGAAAGCTCGAAGTTGATGCGGCCGGGATATTTTTTGACCAGCTTGTGGATTCGATCCGGTTTAGCATACCCTACGGTAAAAAATATGACCTGCTTATCGGTGGTCTCCAGGAACTCCTCCAGCCAGTCCATGGCTTGAGGGTGCAGGAAAATATCCGTCCATTCCATGTATTCGTTGCCGCCCAAGAGCCAGGCTTCCCCCTGTTTGGTCGGGTATTTCCGGATTTCCTCCATGATGAACTTCCATTGTTCCGGGGTGGTCAGCGGCGGTTCGATGGTAGGGCGGTAACTGTGGTCTTTCTCGTAACAAAAGGTGCATTTGACTGGGCAGGTTTTCCCCAGGCTGAGGGGAATTTTGCGCTCCCGCATCTCCTGCCTTAAAACGTCGTATAACACCTGGTCGTTCATGAGGCTCCTCAATCCCAGTCCTTGAAGACATCCACCAGGGAATCGTCCACCGGAACCAGGTCTTTTTCATTCTCACTGAGTTCGTCGATCATGGCTTTCAGATGGACCGCGGTACACCCCATGTAAGCGATACTCTCCTGAACCAGTTTGACCGACATGGTTTTCAGTTTGGTGCTTAATTCGTCCAGGTGGTTTTCCTCGAAGGGATTGATCGCCGCCCCGTTTTTAAACGCCTCGATCGCTTCCTTGTACTTCTTTTCGTTATGGTATTCGGTGCCCCCTCTAAAATAATCCTGGATCTGCCTCACCTGGTCCACTGTCGCCTGCTGCCTGGACATATCTGACTGTCTCCTTCAAACAGTGGTTTCCCGACTCCCCCGTGGGTCTGCTGGCAGCCCGGAATCACCGTAAATTAATGGAATTCGGACATATTCTATCATCGCCTCCGGCCCCATTGTCAAAAATTAACGGCCCGGAAGGCGCAAAAATAAGAAAAATCGGGAATGAATCGATGGCAGGAGGCCGCATTTCGAGGCCCGCGCCAGAGACGGCCACCCCTGCCGCAAAGGGGCGAAATGGCCTGGAAACCGGTCAGGAGGGGGATCGCGATGGAATTCCCGTCCAAAACAAAATACCCCCTTCTAAAATACAGAGGGAGGTACTTTCTGACAAACGGTAAGGGGGTAAAAAATTATTCTCCAGATTCTTCTTCGGGGGGACCCGTTTCCTTGGAGTGTTCCTCACTGCACACACCCTGAGGACAATCTCCCGTCCCATAACAGCCGGTGCCGGCAACCGCAAAAGCCAACAACATAAGAATGACCAACAAATTTCTCATCAACGATCTCCTCATTTGTGATCTGACTACGCCGCAATCCCTAATCGAGTTATGGTTTTTATCAATATTTAACAACAAATTCAATCTATTTTTTCACATACCGGTCCATTTTTCCGCTTCAGCCTCTCTATTTTTTCGCTTCAGTCGCTTCAGCCGCTCCATTTGCCGCTTGGCTTGCTGTCTCGCCCGCACGATCTGCAGATGCGCCTTGGTATCGATCCCCAGGACCAAAAAATAGCCCATAGCGGCTAAAACCAACCCCACAATGGTCCCGCCCACCCACAGGGCGGCGAAAACGGACGGCCCGAGGTCACACACCGCGTCCCACAGGGTGATAAACACCGACGGCCCGGCCTCCCACATCCTTCCCAAATCGAAACTCGCCATGATCTGGTCCAGTTTCGACCGGTCAAAAGGACTGTTCAGAATAACCGCCCCCAAGTAATAGGTCCCCAGAAAAATGAAGGGGGCGGTTAGAGCATTGGTCAACTGGGCCGACACCACCGCGCAGATTTTATTGCAACGAAACAGAGCCGCCAAAAACAGGGCAATAAAGGTTTGAACCCCAAAAGTGGGAGTGGTGCTGACAAACAACCCAAGAGCTACACCCCGCGCCAGGTTTTCCGGGCTGGCCTGTAATCGGATAAACCGATAATAAAAATATCTGCAAGCGCGCTTGATCGATTCCATGAAAGGGAGTTTTAAAAGGTTGAATGGGTCAGAAAACTCTTTATTAATTATAACCCAAACTTTATCATTAATTTATGCCTTATTCAGGGGAGGACCAAAAGTGGATCCGCAGCCAAGTGAACACCGAGCTGATCGGGCGCGAAATTATAACCCATGATTCGGTTGAATCCACCAACGACCTGGCCAAAAGCCTGGTGACCGATTGGAACCGGGAGGGTACGGTCATTCTGGCCGACAGCCAGACCCGCGGCAGAGGGCGTCTGGGTAAAAGCTGGCATTCGGAAAAGGACCTCGGCATATACCTGTCCACTATGGTCATGCCCGAACTGCCGCCCGAATATATGCCTCAAATCACCATGGTCGCCGGGGTGGCGCTGGTCCAGGCCATTAACGAGTTCAGTCAGGAACGGGCTCATTTAAAATGGCCGAACGATATCCTGCTCAACGAGAAAAAAGTCGCCGGCATCCTTACCGAGAACCATCAGGACCACGGCCATTCGGGGGTCATTATCGGCATCGGCGTCAACGTCAATCACTCCCGGTTCCCGATTCCCCTTCAGCACATCGCCACCTCACTCGCCATGGAGAACGGCCAGTCGTTTGACCGGCTTCCCTTGATCGCCGCCCTGATCACTCAACTGGACAGGGAATACCGCTCCTTCCTGGATCACGGACTGCCCTCCACCCTCCACCAATGGAGTCAAAACAGCGAGATGTTCGGCATGCACCTTTCACTGACCCAAGGGGATGTAAACCACACCGGCACCGCCATCAAACTGGACGAGCGGGGACGGTTGGTGGTGTTGCTGGACACCGGCGAAGAAAGGGCGTTTGATTCCGGAGAAGTCACCCTACTGGGCTGAAACCGCCTGCCCCCGAAGACCGCCCTCCCCGCCCTGAAGTTCGTCCAACGCACGGACTGAACCTGTTGAAAACCAGCTTGTTATATGATTCCCGGTGACTTTGGCAAGACTCCCGGCAAACGGTCTGCTAAAATTGGATTTTCCGGTTGAAACAGAACCTCTTGAACCCAGAGCACCCATGCTTGAAATCGGTATCACTCTTTTCATTCTTCTGATATTCATTTTTCCCCTACCGGGCTTGGCGGTTTGCCTTGGAGCCTGGATCTGTTACCTGGTTTACCGCAAACTCCTGTTGTTGATATGCCAGCCCCCCCGGTGGCGAAAAATTGTCTGGATCCACTTTTTAACCGGTATCGCCGACACATTTTTAAGTGCCGTGATGGCGCTGATGCTGGCGTTCACCGTTTATTTTCTGATTGTCGACAGCCTGCACCTTTTTATATTCAATTTTATCTTCTGCTTTCTGATCTCTTTTCGGTGGTTTGATTTCACCCATGTCATCTACCGCAGCCTGGTCTTTAAATTACAACCGCTCTCCCTACCAACCCCGGAAAACGGCGTCTTCTGCATGCTTCTGGGACAACGCTCCGGAACCGGCCTGGGAATTGGCATGGCGCCCGTTTCGCTCGACTCGGGTTACGTTTACTGGGAGGGCAACCGGCTCGTCTTCGATGGCATCATGGCCCGCAAAAATTTTTCCCGCAACAACGTGTTGATCCTGGAAAAAATCAGTTCCGAGAAAATTAAAATCTTGCCGGTGCAACGGAATGAAAACGAAACCGCCGAAGCCTGGGTTCTTGTCCTCCGGCAACAGTTCTACCCGTTCAAAACCCGGGAACTGCGCGACCAGTGGTTCCAACGGTTGTCGGGCCTGCAGGAGAAAGCCGGGCCGGTGCTTCCGCTCGCCGAGCTGGAATCCTCTCCCCAGTCCCTCCGCTTGAATCAAACCCCCGCCGGGTTATAGAATGAGGCTGTCACCCGGGCTCAGGCCCTCATGGGAAAATCATGAAAGTTTCCATAGCAAAAGACTATTACAAGATCCTCGGGGTCAAAAAGAGCGCCAAAATCCGCGATATCAAAAAACGATACCGCGAACTGGCCCGCAAGCACCATCCCGACACCAACCAGGGCAGTAAAAAAGCCGAGGAGGCGTTCAAACGCATCTCCGAAGCCTACCAGGTGCTGGGCAACGCCAAAAACCGGAAGGAATACGACCAACTCCGGGCCAATGGCCGCAGACGCAGTGCATCCAGTCCTCCCGGAGGCCGCAACGATCCCGCCGGCGATCCGTTCGATTTCGGCCGGCAATACACCCGCCAGGGACCCCGGGAACAGGGTTCGCAGGACCCGTCACGCCAGCCGCCGTTCGAGGACGAACCGGTCATCGACCCGGATTTCCCCACCCGCGGATTCGACCTGCAGTTCATGGTGGAGGTCCCCTTTGTGGTGGCCGCGCTGGGGGGCAAAATTCCCTACACGTACGACAAGCACGTCACCTGCCCGGAATGCAGCGGTTCGGGGTTGAACGGGGAGCAGGATGAATGTGCCACATGCCAAGGCAAACAACGCGTGATCGAGACGGTGACCCTTGATGTCGATATCCCGTCAGGCGTGGCCGATCAATACACTCTGCGTTTCCCTTTACAGGGAGGCGCCGGACGCAACGGCGGTCCGCTGGGAGATCTGATGGTCAAAGTCTGTATCGAATCCCATCCACATTTCAAAAAGGTCAAGACCGACATCCATTCGGTGGTCACCCTCTCGCCGGAGCTGGCGGAAAAGGGCGGTCCGCTGGAGGTTCAACTGGTGGACTCCACCACCATCATTGAGGTCGAGGAGGGCACCCTGACGGGCGAAGAATTCCGCATTCCCGGCCAGGGGTCCACCGAACCCTGGGGCAAAAAACGCGGGGACTTCGTGGTCAAATTCCAGATTGATGAACACAGTGGGAAATGAAGCGCGGGTGAGACCTTTACAGGAAATCGTTGGAGGGGTGAATTAAGCCGCAGGTGTGGGCTCGGCTTTGGAGCCTTCCGGCTGGGCTTGTTCTTTTTTGGCCTCTTCCGCCGGGGCTTCTTCCTTTTTAGGTTCCAAGTCCCGCACCAGCCGGATCGAGGCCCAGAGCTCCGACGGGGGATACTTAAAATCGCTGCCGATTTTGAAATCGAACCGGATCACTTCTTCTTCTGTACACTCGCTGATCCAGGTATTGCTCACGCACCCTTCAGTAAAAATGGGATCGAACGGAAACGGCGTCCCGTTTTTATCAATCACCGTTTCCTTCCTGCCCTTCTCCACCAGAGTCATGGCATCCGCTTTGTTGGGAATGCGCCAGTCGGAATGCCCCGCGAATTTTTCCTTGTTGAACTTTTCGACATACTCCGGGTGGGCCTGCCAGGTATAAAACTGGTGCATGTCCAGCCAGGCATCGGTCTGCTTCCACATCAGGCCGCTGTTGGGATCGGTGATGGTGCCGTCCTTGTTGTCGACCAGCGGTTTTTTCTCGACCTTGGGTTTGGCCGCTGGCTTGGGAGTGGCTTTCGGGGCGGGCTTGGCTTCCCCGGCGGGTTTTGCCTCCCCAGCAGGTTTGGCCTCCGCGGCCGGTTTCGCGCCCTCGGCGGGCTTGGCCTCC
>CAYPKH010000051.1:0-1744 GCA_964411245.1 uncultured Nitrospina sp. | reverse complement strand
AGGTTTGGCCTCCGCGGCCGGTTTCGCGCCCTCGGCGGGCTTGGCCTCCGCCGCCGGTTTGGCTGCTTCAGCGGGGGGAGCGGTCTCTTTTTTGGGCGGCGTTTCGGACATGATCAATCGGTTTCTGTTGGGTTCGAATCGAAAACTATTTTTCCACAAAAGCCGGCGCTTTGTTCAGGATATCGTTCAAATGCTTGTCCGACTTGTTGAGGCATTTGAGGATATCGCTCAACTCTCCGGTGGAACAGGCTTCCAATTGGTGCTTGTAATGATCGCGGTAGCCCCGGGCGTTGTTCTTGACCCATTCCAAAACAGATTGTTCGCACGCTTCAGAGCGGTCCACCGCCCAGCCTTTCTTTTCAAGAAACCGGGTTTGCGACTTTCGAATGATCTCGCAAATCAGGTCGCTTTTGATCTGAGTCATAGCCTATCTCATCTGGGTTCCACCCCGGATCAAAGCACCGATCCTTAAAGAGTCGGTACTTTAAATCGGCTGTTTCGCAATGTCAACCGGAAACCCCGGGGTCTCAACTCTCAAATTTTCAAATCCATACCGGTCCACTGACACCTTTTATGGATCGGTTTCACACCCTTATTTTAACTCCGGCGGCACCCCAGAGAAACCTAAAAACCATTCTGGGATTTGCTCCGCAAGCCGTTAAAATCACTGGTATTTATTATACCTTCTTTTGCGGGTCCAGCCAATCCCGCAGGCCTTCTCCCAGAAAGTTGAACGACAGGATGGTCAGAAAAATCGCCAGTGACGGAAACAGGATCAGGTGCGGATAAAACTTGATGGCGGTCCAGCCGTCGTTCGCCAGGGTCCCCCAACTGCTGAACGGCGGGGCGATCCCCAGTCCAATAAAACTCAGCGTCGATTCCGCCAGGATCGCCACCGGAATGCGAAAGGTCAGAGTCACGATCAGCACGCTCCAGATGTTGGGCAGGATTTCATGAAACAGGATACGACCGTGGCCCGCCCCCAGGGCGCGCGCCGCTTCAATATAGGCGAACTCCTTGATGCGGAGCACCTCCCCCCGCACCACGCGCGCCACCGTCACCCAGCTGACCAGGGTGAGCGCCAGAAAAATTCCGGTGAGCCCTCGACCCAGCACCACCATGATAAGGATGATTATCAGCAGATCCGGCAAGGCAAACACGACGTCGACGATGCGCATCATCACATTATCGGTCCGCCTGCCCGCATAACCGGAGATCGCTCCATAGACAGTGCCGATCACCACCGCCACCAGCGTGGTGAACACCCCGATAAACAGCGACACCCGCGCCCCATAGACCATGCGGGAAAACACATCGCGCCCCAGCCGGTCGGTCCCCATCCAATGAGTACTGTCCGGCGTGGCCAGGGTGTGTCTGGTGTTCTGCGTCTCATAGGAATACGGCGCCACCCAAGGGGCGAACAGCGCGCACACGACCAATGCCGCTAAAAAGATCGCGCTCAATCGGGAGGGCAAAGACATTTTTCGGAACATGGCTCAGGCTTTCGGCCCGGTCAGGGAAATCCGCGGGTCCAGTTTCATATAAATCAGGTCCACAAAAATATTGGCCAGTACGATCAACACCGCGTACACCAGCGTCACCCCCATGATCAACGGATAATCGCGTTTGGTCACGGCGGTGATGAAAAAGTTCCCCATACCCGGCACGGAAAAGATGAACTCGATCACGAACGAGCCGGTCACCAGCCCCGCCGTCAACGGTCCCATGACCGAGACGACGGGAG
>CAYPKH010000050.1:0-9221 GCA_964411245.1 uncultured Nitrospina sp. | reverse complement strand
CAACTCACAATTATGCCGATCAAATTCAAACAGAAGGTAAAATTAAGCTCTCATACAGTGATGGTAAGCCTGCTACCATAGGTCTAGATGGCATCAATGCTGTGCTGCGGTCCATCGGGGTTCGTGTGAGCAAATTGCCTTTACCGGAAGCGGCATCACCTTTACTTAAAGTCTCACAAACCAGGGCTCTTAACCCTGAGGAAATTACCAAGCTATTGTCAATTTTTTCTCTGCATCGAGGGGAATTGCTTGCCGAAATCAGCGAAGCGGGTCGAAAACCTGAGGCTCACCGGGGCGGTTTTTTGTCTACCTCAGAAGTTGATGTCCCTCCTTATCCGAAAGTTTATGATATGAAGGCCATGAGTCCAGAAGTTATGGCCTATCTTCAAGTGAAATTTGGGAAACTCCACGTGAACAGCTCAGACAATGGTATGGGTATTGATGAGGTGATGTCGATAGTGTCAGGTGGTCCATGGACGTGGTTCTTCTTATTGCCTGATGATGTTATTGGTAAACTGACTTTGGGTCATGTAGGACTAGATGGGCCTGGTTGGCGTATTAGCTATCCCGGCTTGGTGCCTCATGGTGGTTTTTTGGATCCCGAATATGGCCTGGTTGTTGCCTATGCTCATGGACCAAAAAACTTTGTGATGCGTTATATTGAACCCAGTGTCGGCGGGGCAAAAATGTTGGGCAAAAATTCTTGGATAGATTTTTCAGGTAAAACTCCTAAGCTACTGGATTGATGTGCACAGCTGTATTAGACGATAATTAACTTGGCCGGTTGATTCAAATGTAATCGACTTTAAAAAGTCCTGTACAAACAGGACTATTTTCTATGATTATTTTTGTTCGGATGGGAAATCTCGATTGAGATATCTTACAACTGGCAACGCGATCCCGGCCAAAGAGAGTGTTTCAGTTAGGAATGTAAATGACCGGAATCGACCCAAAGCGGCCGTTCGACAAATCTGAGGAGAAAAACAATGAACAAAAAATCACTGCTCGTCCTTGCAACACTCTTCCTGGCTTTCCTGTCCGGCTGCCCCGGCCCGGAATCCGACGAGACGATCGTGCTGGCGAAAGAAATGCCGGAGTATTTCCTTTTGCGACCGGAGGTCGAAAAGGCCTACGGCTACACGCATGCCGTGAAGATCGGTGATGACATCAAGATCTCGGGCGCCGTGAGCATGGATGATGAGGGCAACCCGACAGCTGTCGGCGATTTGGAGCAGCAGATGAAAAACGCTTACTCCGATCTGGATAAGGTTCTGAAGCACTACGGCTATACCTTCGACGACGTGATAGTTGAGAACGTCTATACGACCAACATGGCGAAGTTTCTCGAGGTCGCTTCGTATCGTAACTCGATCTACACAAAGCAGTTTCCGACCGGAACCTGGCTCGAGGTCAAAGGGCTCGCCCTGCCCGGGTTCATGATCGAGATCGAGCTGGAAGCGCACAGGTCCAGATAAGGTCCGCCCTTCCCCTCGACTCAGCGCATAACAAGAAGAACCGAGGACCAAGATGAGGCCCCGACTAGAGCGGGGTTTCTTGTGCTTGGGCAAGTGTCCGCTTGTGGCCGTTAGGAGACGATCGAGTTCAAACTGAGACACTACCCGGTCAAAGCTTTCCTTTTCAAAAAGGCCTAAATAGTATAAAATACAAAGACGTAGCGAAGTCGTCCCTCCCGAATTCAAAAGGAACCCTTTATGGATCAAGAACCTGCCCCGAAGCGAATCAAGGAAGATTCCCAAAAATCAGAACCTTCTCCTGCCGGTGAGTCCGAGGTCGACGAGCTCCGGGAACTGGTGAAGGTGGCCGGCCAGGAACGCCAAAACCTTCAGATGCTGATCGAATATCTGGACCAGAAATCGGAAGAGCTCGACGATAAAAAACTGTTCCTGGATAAAATCAACCGGCAGATTCCCGACACCCTCCAAAAACTGGAAGACCTCAACCGCCGGGTGGACGAGATCAAGTCCATGGACACCCGTGTGGGCGAAAAGCTCAAGGAGAAGGCTCGGCTGATTAAAACCGCCGATAAAAACGTAAACCGCCTGGAATATATTCTCGACACGATCTCCAAGCAGGTCGAGGAAGTAATGGGCTTCAAGGAAATGATGAAATCCGGCTCCAAGCAGATCCGGAAATTGAACCAGGTGATTGACGATCTGGGAGCCAAGTTCGACCACTTGAAAGGGGAGAAGGAATGGGTGGAGAGTTATGCCCGGGACAAGGAAGAGCTCCGCAGTCTGCTGGACCGCATGCACGTCGATACCGAAAAATTGCTGGGGCAGGATCCGTTGATCCGGGAAACCCAGGAAAACCTGGAAAAGCTGAACCGGGAAATCAACGACCTGAAAGTGGAATCCAAAAACATCTCCGCAAAAAAGGAAACTCTTCACGCCGTGACCCGGAAGTTGCAGGAATGGGAAGGGTTGGCCGGCGAGGTCGACGGCCGGATTCAAAGTCTGGTCGAGGAGGGTCAACGCATCGGTCAGGCGGAAGAGAAGGTCAATCAGTTGAACGCGTTCCTGACGGACGAGGTCAACACCCGGATGGAACAGCTGAAAGAAGAGATGAAGATCATCGAAGAAGCGCACCAGCGAATGGATCGATTTGCTGGATTGGTAGATGCGGCGGATCAAACACTCAAGCAGTTCGAAGACGAAATTCAAAAAGCCGGGCAGGTCCGTGAGGCCATTGCCCAAAACGATGGAATGATCCAGAAAATCGATGAGGCGATGGAGGAAATCGGCCGCAAACACCCGCTGGTGGAACAGATCGAAAAGAAAGTCAACGAGCTCAGCTCCATGGTGCTCAACCTCGATGTGAAAATGGAAAACCAGCTCCAACGCAAAGCTCTGATCGAAAGGCTGGATAAGAAATTCGAGGGGTTGGAATTTTATATCGAGGAGGCCAACCTGAAAATCAACAAGCTTTCGAAGAAAACCGGATTTGTGGAGCAAGTAGATGACAAACTGGAAAGCCTGAGGGAACTGTCGGAGCGCCTGGATGATAAAATCCTGGACCTCGCCAAGGGCAAATCCAGTGTCGACGATCAGGAAAAACGAATGAGCGAGCTCGCCTCCGAAATGCACCGGATGGAAACGGAACTGCGGTCCCGGTTCGACAAGGTTCAGGAATCGAAAGATGAGATCGCCCGTGTGGAAGAATTGTGCAAGGACCTGGGGCTGGTGTCCAAGCATTTCGATGAGAAGCTGGCCAACCTGAAACAGGAAGCCGACTTTGTGGGAGGCGTTGAAAATAAAATCCGGGGCATGGAATCCCTGCTGAAGGATTTGAAGACGCGTCAGGAAGTTCTCGAGGATAAGGAAGAGCAGATCACCCGGGCCGAGAAGAAAATCGAGCAATTCGATGACCTGATTTCCAGCCTGGAAACGCGGTTCCAGGAAATCGCTTCCGGCGAGGACCGGATTCGCCGGACTCAGGAAAAACTCAGCGAACTGGACGGGACCATCGCCAAAATCGATTCCGACACAAAACGCATCGACCGGGAAAAAGAGAGCCTGGGCCGGATTTCACAAAATATGGAAAAAGTGCTCGCCCTGTCCGACAACGTGGATGAAAAAATCGAGTTGCTCTCCGGCAAGGTGGATCAGCTGAAAGAGCTGGAACAACGGATGCTGGATCTTCAGGAAAAACTAGAGAGCATGAACAAGGATACCGATTCGGTGAATCATGTGGGCGGGCAGATCGCCGAACTCAAATTTCTTTTGAAAGAAATCGATAAACGCAAAGAAGATATGGGCTGAAACTTCTGCGATGACCAGCCCTTAGGGTTCATCGATGTGATCCATCGTTAATAGGTTTTTCATCGGTCCCACCTGTTACCCAACCGACTGATCTCATCATCCGATTCCGGGGGGAATTCAATGGCAGAAAACATTCTGGGCGTCATCGGCGGCAGCGGCCTGTACGCCATGAAGGACCTCAAGGTTGTGGACACAGTTTCCGTGGACACGCCTTTCGGGAATCCGTCGGACTCGCTGGTGGTGGGCGATTTGGAAGGAGTCCGCCTGGTGTTTCTGCCGCGTCATGGCGTGGGGCACCGCATCACTCCTTCGGAAATCAATTACCGGGCCAACATCTTCGCCATGAAAAAGCTGGGCGTCGAGCGGATCGTTTCCGTCAGCGCCGTCGGCAGCATGAAGGAAGAGATCATCCCCGGCCATATCGTGATTCCCGATCAGTTCATCGACCGCACCTTTCGCCGCAAGACGACGTTTTTCGAGGGAGGGGTCGTCGGCCATGTCAGCTTGGCCGATCCCATCTGCGACGAATTGCATCAAGCGGTGGTGGAATCCAGTCAACAGGCCGGCGCCACGGTGCATCCCGGCGGAACCTATATTTGTATCGAAGGCCCCCAGTTTTCCACGCGGTCGGAATCGTTTTTGTATCGCAGTTGGGGCGTCGACGTGATTGGCATGACCAACGTCACCGAAGCCAAACTCGCCCGCGAAGCCGGCCTTTGTTATGCTACTATTGCCCTCGCCACCGATTACGACTGCTGGCATCAGGAAGAAGAGGCGGTCACTCTGGAGGCGGTTCTCGAAGTCATGCACAACAATGTGGAGCTGGCCCAGTCCATCCTCAAGGAAATCGTCAAAAAACCGGTATTGAAACGGTCCTGTAACTGCGGCGAGGCCGCCACAAACGCCATCGTGACCGATAGAACGCTGATCCCGGATGCGTTGAAAAAAGATCTGGAAATATTATTCGGAAAATTATGAAGCGAACACGATCGGAGTCCCTGTTTCAAACCGCGCAACAATACATCCCAGGCGGGGTCAACAGTCCCGTACGGGCGTTCAAAGCGGTCGGCGGCAACCCGCTGTTCATCGCCAAAGGGAAGGGGGCGCGCATCACCGATGCCGACGGCAACGTATTCATCGATTACGTCGCTTCCTGGGGACCGCTCATCTTCGGCCACGCCCATCCTAAAATTGTCGAGGCCGTCAGCCAACAAGCGCAGTGGGGCACCAGTTTCGGCGCGCCGACCGAACTGGAAATCGAGCTGGCCCAAAAGGTGGTGGAGGCGGTGCCCGCCATTGAGACCGTGCGGCTGGTCAGTTCGGGTACCGAAGCGACGCTGAGCGCGCTCCGTCTCGCCCGCGGGTTTACCGGACGGGACAAGATCGTCAAGTTTGAAGGATGCTACCACGGGCATGGCGACAGTCTGCTGGTCAAGGCCGGGTCGGGGGTGCTGTCCCTGGGCCTGCCGGATTGTCCGGGCATCGTCAACGATCTCGCTAAAAAAACGCTGACCCTTCCTTATAATGACGCGAAGGCCGTCGAAGAATTGTTTTCCAATCTGGGGAAGGAGATCGCCTGCCTGATCGTCGAGCCGATCGCCGGCAACATGGGAGTGGTGCCGCCCCAGCCGGGATTTCTCGAGGTGTTGCGGAAGGTGACCTCCCAGTCCGGGACTCTCTTGATCTTCGACGAAGTGATTACCGGGTTCCGCGTTTCGTTTGGCGGCGCTCAGAAATTGTACGGGGTGTCGCCGGATTTGACCTGCCTGGGGAAAATCATCGGCGGCGGACTTCCGGTGGGGGCCTACGGCGGGAAGAAGGAGATCATGGACCACATTGCGCCGACCGGAGCGGTGTACCAGGCGGGAACCCTGTCGGGCAATCCCGTGGCCGTGACCGCCGGTATTGAAATGCTCAACCTGTTGTCCCAACCCGGGGTTTACGACGATCTGGAAAAAAAGAGCGAACGCTTGTGCAGCGGGTTCAAGGAAAACGTCAAGCAAGCGGGCGTGACCGCCACATTTACGCGAGTCGGATCCATGTTCTCGATGTTTTTCACCGATCAGGAGATCGTCAGCTTCGAATCGGTCAAAACTTCGGATACCGAACTGTTCAAACGCTATTTCAACGCCATGCTGGAGGAGGGAATATACATCGCGCCTTCCCAGTTTGAGGCGGGATTCATGTCGGCCGTTCATACCGATGAGGATATTGATGCAACCCTTGCGGCTCAGGCCCGGGCCCTGCAGAAGGCTATGGGCTGAAACCGCCCCTTAACGAAAAAGAACAACGCTATGAGTGAAATCATTGGAGTGCAAGCGAGACAGATTCTGGATTCCCGCGGGAATCCCACCGTGGAAGTGGACGTTTATCTGGAAGACGGGTTGATGGGGCGGGCGTCGGTGCCCTCCGGCGCGTCCACCGGCTCCCGCGAAGCCATCGAGCTGCGTGACGGCAACCCCAAAGTCTACATGGGCAAGGGTGTCCAAAAAGCGGTCAAAAACGTCAATGTCAGGATCGCCCCGGAGTTGGTTGGCATCGAAGTAACCGAGCAGGCTCTGATCGACAAATTGATGGTCGAAATCGACGGCTCCAAAAATAAATCGAAACTCGGCGCCAACGCCATGCTGGGGGTGTCGCTCGCCGTGGCCAAGGCGGCGGCGCAGGATTTGGACCTGCCGCTGTTCAAATACATCGGCGGCACCCACGCCTGTGAAATGCCGGTGCCTATGATGAATGTCCTCAACGGCGGCGCGCATGCCGACAACAACATCGATATCCAGGAATTCATGATCATGCCGGTCGGCGCGAAGAGTTTTTCCGAGGCCCTGCGCATGGGGACGGAAGTCTTCCATCATTTGAAATCGGTGCTTAAAAAGAAAAAGTACAACACCGCCGTGGGCGACGAAGGGGGCTTCGCGCCCGACTTGAAGTCCAACGCCGAAGCCGTGGAAGTGCTGATTCAGGCGGTTAAAAATGCCGGATACAAAATTGGAAAAGATATTCTCCTCGCCCTGGATGTCGCCGCCAGCGAATTGTATTCCAACAAAAAATACACCCTCGCCGCCGAGAACAAAGCGCGTTTGAGTTCCGGGGAAATGGTGGCCTATCTGGAACAACTGGTTAAAAAGTATCCTATCGTCAGTGTCGAAGACGGTCTGGCGGAAAACGACTGGAAAGGATGGAAGCAGTTGACGAATAAATTAGGGGACCGGGCGCAGTTGGTCGGGGACGATATATTTGTCACCAATACCGAAATTCTCGCGAAGGGGATCAAGGAAGGTATTGCCAACTCCATACTGATCAAGGTCAACCAGATCGGAACGCTGACGGAAACCCTGGAGGCGATCGAAATGGCAAAGCGCGCCAAATACACCGCCGTCATCTCCCACCGGTCGGGTGAAACGGAGGATACCTCCATTGCCGATATCGCGGTGGCGGTCAACGCCGGACAGATCAAAACCGGGTCCCTGTGCCGGACCGATCGGGTGGCTAAATACAATCAGTTGCTCCGGATCGAAGAAATGCTGGGCTCCAGTGCCGTTTATAAAGGAAGCGAAGTCTTCTACAACTTGGCGGGATGACGATGCAGTGGTTTAAAACGCACAAACATTCGGTCCTGCAATGGACCAAGGCCCAGAAAACCCTGGCGCTGGGGTTGATTCTGTTTGCGGCGATGGCCCTGGCCGCAATTTTCAGCGAAAAAGGGTTCATGAATGTCTATGACTTCACCGAGGAGTTGGATTATCTGAAACAGCGCAATACGGCTTTAGCGGAAGAGAATAAAAGCCTCCGGAAAGAGGTCGAAGGCCTCAAATCCGACCCCTATGCCGTTGAAATGCTTGCCCGGGATAAACTCAATCTGGTCAAGCCCGGGGAACGGGTTTACCAGATCGTCCGGGAAAACCCGCCACCCCAAAAGCCCCGTTAACCCTCTTTTTGGACTCACCGCCACCCGCCAGGAGCACTCTGAAAAGGGTTATTTTCTGTATGAGGCCACCGCATCTCTAACCCGCTATAATCCTAATTTATATAATTAAAAACAAATACTTAGTTATTATTTGCTCATGTTATATCTTAATAATTTAGAGGAAAGGTCAAATCCGGTTGCTACAATTTCTTCTTGAGAATGCAATAACCTATTGAAATTTTTGAAATAAATGGTAAATTAGTAACATACTTGGAGAAATTAAAGAGTCGGGAAAACACAGGAGCTAAAGACTGACCCTGTGAACTTGGTAGGACCGGATGGTTCGTCCCGGTCAGCCTTGTTGGTCCGTTCATTGGGCCAAAAAGCTTTGATTTTATTTTGATTATTTACTTATCTTCCAGAGGGGGCAACCGATAAGTAAAGATAAATCAATGATAATCAAAGTTTGACCGCGAGCTTCCCCGCTTCGCGTCTGGGCTGAATACGTATTGTCCTGTCTATTCAAGGACTTGAGATTTAATTACTTTTAAGGAGGGAGCATGACCAAGCAGGATATTATCAACCATGTTTCTCAGGAAGCGAGTTTGTCCAGGTCCAAAGCTGAGGAAGCCGTAGAGACGGTGATTAAGCTTATCAAGGAATCCTTAGGGCAGGGCGAACCTGTGATTTTGCGCCGGTTCGGTACTTTCCAAGTCAAGCAGAAATCAAAACGTATGGGCCGCAACCCGAAGACCGGCGAAGAAGCGGAAATTTCAGAACGTAAAGTGGTCCGTTTTAAATCCGGCAAGCATTTCAAGCAGGCGGTGAATGACTCCAAAGGTTAACCCCTTCTCAGGTTTGGTTACCCCCTCGATGGAAGTCATAAAATCAGCATGGCGTCGCCATAGCTGAAAAATCGGTATCTGGCTTGAATGGCCTCCTCATAAGCTTGTTTTAAGTACGAAGGGCCTGCAAACGCGCAGGCCAGCATGTAAAGGGTGGATTTGGGTAGGTGGAAATTGGTGAGCAGGTGGTCCGTGTGGCGGAACGTCTGCCCCGGATAAATAAACCGATCCGTCCAACCCGATACATCGCTATCTTCCTCCCTGCGAAAATCCACTGACTCCAGAACCCGCGTCACCGTCGTTCCCACCGCCATAATTTTCCGTTCATGATTTTTGGCTTGCCGGAGAGTGTTCCATGTGCCCGCCGGAATATGATAGAACTCCGCCTTCATGTGATGGTGCTGTATCTGTTCCACCCGGACCGGCTGAAAGGTGCCGGGTCCTACATGCAAGGTCAAATACACCACCTCCGCGCACTCCGATAATTGCCCCAACATTTCGCTCGTAAAATGCAGGCCCGCCGTCGGCGCGGCAATCGCGCCTGGTTGTTTTGCGAAGACGGTTTGATACCGTTCGCGATCCAGCGGGTCCATATCCGCCCCGTCGTCCGGAGACCGGTGGATGTAATGCGGCAGGGGCATTTTCCCGAACGCTTCGAGATGGTGTTCGAGATCCGGGTTCGACGAG
>CAYPKH010000049.1:0-9258 GCA_964411245.1 uncultured Nitrospina sp. | reverse complement strand
CTGGTGCCACGTCATGGAACGGGAATCGTTTGAAGACCCGCAACTGGCGGAAATTCTGAACGCCCGCTTCTACGCCATCAAAGTCGACCGCGAAGAACGGCCCGACATCGACGGCATCTACATGAAAGCCCTCCAAGCTCTGGGACACCAGGGCGGCTGGCCGTTGAACCTCTTCGTGACCCCGGACGGTGTCCCCTTTTACGGCGGCACCTACTTCCCGCCGGTGCGCAAGTTCAACCTGCCCTCGTTTGCCGACGTTCTCAAATTTCTCGACAACACCTGGCAGAACGATCAGGCCAAAGTCACCAAGCAGACGGACGCGGTGATCAAATATCTTAAAAATATGGCCAATCAGGAACCGGGCGGCGATTTGGATTCACTGGGATTTCACGGCGAGAACAAGGCGCGCCAACTGTACGGCGACCAGTACGATACCCTGCACTACGGGTTCCGCTTTCAACCGCAGAACAAGTTTCCGCCATCGATGGGACTGTCCCTACTGCTCAGGCACCACCATCGCACCGGCGACGCCCTGAGCCTGGAGATGACAGAAAACACACTGAGAGCCATGAAACAGGGCGGCATCTACGACCAGATCGGCGGCGGGCTGGCGCGCTACAGCACCGACTACCACTGGCTGGTGCCGCATTTCGAAAAAATGCTGTACGACAACTCCCTGTTCGTCACCGCCCTGATCGAAACGGTTCAGGTCACCGGCAACCGGGAATACGCCGACTACGCCAACGACGTGCTGGAGTACATCGACCGCGACATGACGCATCCCGACGGCGGATTTTACAGCGCGGAGGACGCCGACAGCGAAGGCGTTGAAGGAAAATTTTACGTGTGGTCGCAGGGCGAAATCGAGCACCTGCTGGACCGGCAAACCGCCAGCATCGTCATCCCCTTTTACAACGTCACCCAGCCGGGCAACTGGGAGCATAAAAATATTCTCCACGTCACCCGCCCGCCGGAACAGCTGGCGAAGGAGCAGGGACTGGATGTTGGGGTGGTCAAGCAGGCCATCGCCAAGGGCCGAAACATACTGCTGGAAACGCGAAGCCAGCGCATCCGCCCTCTGCTGGACGACAAAGTGCTGACCTCGTGGAACGGCCTCATGATCGCCGCCATGGCCCGCACGGGCCGCGTGCTGGCGGACGACGGCCGCATTGTCACGGCGGAAAAAGCGCTGGCATTTATCTGGGAACACCTGCACACCGATGACCGAAAACTGCTGAGGCGCTGGCGCGATGGCCAGGCGCGGTACGACGGCTATCTGTTCGACTACACCGCCATCGCCGTCGCCTGCCTCGAGTTGTACGAGGCGACCTACAATCCCGATTACATCGACAAGGCGGCCGCGTTGATGCAGACCGTCGAGGACAAATTCAAGGCCCCGCACGCCCATTACGAAACCGCAAACGACGGCGAAGATTTGATCGTGCGGCAGATTTCCGGTTACGACGGCGTGGAGCCTTCCGGCAACAGCAACGCCGCTCTGGCGTTTTTAAAATTATCGGCGTACCGGCTCGACCTCGACCTCGAAAAACGGGCGGAGAATATTTTTGTGGCGTTTCATGCCGAACTGATGGAATACGGCCTCAACTCGCCGTTCATGATGCAGGCTTTGCACCTGTACCTTGCCGGAAAAAAAGAGGTGGCCATCGTCGCGCCCCGGGATCACGCATCCGCCGACGACATGCTGAAACTGATCCGCACCGGCTTCTTCCCAAACGCGGTGTTCGCGTTCGCGTGGGAGGACGCGCCGGAGAAACAACGGATTCCCCTGCTGGCCGACAAGAAAACCATCGACGGCAAGGCCACCGCTTATGTCTGCGAACACGGCACCTGCCGGGCGCCGGTGACCTCCGCCGGGGAGTTGAAAACCCTGCTGGACGATTACCGGGAATCGGCCTGAACCGTTTGGGGGGTTTTTGGTTTTGGCATTCAATTTTGGTGTGCTAGACTTTAGCGCTCCACTGGGGGATGGCCTTTCTTTCCCGATTATCTATTTTTTCACACTCAAAAATTTTTCGACTATGCGACAGAAATTGATCGAATCGATGATAAACGCGGCCCTCGCCGGTGACGGTATTTCACGCGAACAGGCTCTGGAGTTGGGCAGTCTGACCCATGAAGAATTGGACACCCTGTTCGAGGGCACCAACCGGGTGCGCGACCGGTTCATGGGCCAATCGGTCAAAATCTGCTCCATCGTCAACGCCAAGTCCGGGAAATGCCCGGAGGATTGCGGGTTCTGCGCCCAGTCGTCGAAATTCGAAACCGACTCGCCGGAATACGGCTTAATGAAACCCGAGGAAATTCTCGCCGCCGCGAAAGAAGCCGAAGCCTTCGGCTCCAACGAGTTTTCCATTGTCACCTCCGGAACCGCCATGACCGACCGTCAGGAACTGGACACGCTGATCGAAGCCATCAAAATGATCAAGGCGGAAACCAAAATCGAAGTGTGCTGTTCGTTGGGATTGATGAGTACCAGCCATCTGAAGGAACTGAAAGCGGCGGGACTCGACCGGTTTCACCACAATATCGAAACCGCAGCCAGTCATTTCGAAAATATCGTCTCCACCCATTCGTATCAGGACGAGGTGCAGGCCATCCAGAACGCCAAGGAAGCGGGACTACACGTCTGCGTCGGCGGCATTTTCGGGATGGGCGAAACCTACGAACAGCGGGTGGAGATGGTGTTCGACGTTAAGGACCTGGAAACCGACTCCTATCCTATCAATTTCCTGAAACCCCTCAACGGCACGGCCATGGAAAACATGGACACTATGGATTTATACGAAGCGCTGAGGACCATCGCCCTGCACCGGCTGGTGATGCCGCGCATGGACCTGTTTGTCTGCGGCGGCCGCGAGGAAGTGTTCGCCGACCAGCAGGAAAAGCTGTTCGCCGCCGGCGCCAACGGAATCCTGGGCGGCAATTATCTGACCACCAAGGGCCAGGATCCCAAACGGGATATCGAAATGATCAAAAACCTCGGCCTGGTTCCGGTGATGGAACCCGCCTGACCCGCCCGGTTTAAAACCTCATTCCATAAAAAAACGCCCCCGGGAAAACCCGAGGGCGGATGATTTCGAAACTTAAATATTCTCGTCGATGACCTTTTTGATTTCGGCCTTGGACTTGACGCCGACGAGTTGCTGAACGACCTGCCCGCCCTTGAATAAAAGCAGGGTGGGGATGCCGCGGATTCCGTATTTGGTGGCGGTAGCCGGATTGTCATCCACGTTCAGCTTGCCCACCAGGATTTTATCCTCATATTCGCCGGCGATTTCTTCGACGGTGGGAGCCAGCATTTTACAAGGCTGGCACCATTCCGCCCAAAAATCGATCAAGGCCGGTTTATCGCCCTGGACCACAGAGGATTCAAACTCAGCGTCAGAGACGGTGACAATTTTTCCCGACATAATAGGTCCACTCCTTTTAAAAATGTGTCTGGGCCCGATCGCATGCGTCATGAACCGGGGAAGGGTATGATATGAAAGTACCGGGGAACCATCCCAGAAAAGATATTGACCGCATCAAGCTACTCAATTTAACGATTTTTTTCAAGGATGTTTTTGGCGGATTTTGATATTATCTGGAAACCGCGACGCCGCCCCAGCCCCCAACGGGTGATTTAGTTTTTAGATGGAATTTTCAATGCCAAGATTCAGGAGACCCTAAATGCCCAATTTAATCAATTGGTTCGCCTATGATGAAATGATGAACCCTGAGGTCATCCAGGAGCAGGGTTTGGAATACAGGGCGGCCTTCAGCGTGTCTCTTTCAGCCTTCAGGCTGGTGTTCAATAAAATCCCTCTGGACAACGGCGGCAAGGAAAAACTGGGCCTGGCCAACATCGCGCCCACCCGCGACAACCTGGGGATGATGGAAGGCGTGCTGTATGAAATGCCGGAAGAAAACCTGAAAAAACTCGATGCCCTCTACCATCACCCGGAAGAGTACCAGCGCAAAAAGATGCGCTTCACCGCGCACGATTTCCACTTCGTGAACGGCATCGTGTATATCGCCCAGAAAAATCGGACCCAAAGCGGTTTGCTGCCCAGCAAGGAGATACTGAAAAAGTACAAGGGATGCCGGAAATATCTGTCCAGGCTCTACCTGTCCAAACTGCTGATCCGCCCCGCCATCGATTGAGGAACCGGGACCGCCGCCAGGAATGAAATATGAATGCTGCATTGCGGGCGCTGGTCCGCCCACCCTCTCCCAATTATATTAACGCCCTGTCGGGTCACCCGGATGCGGGTTCCATTGATCTCAAAAAAGCCCGGCAACAGCACGCGGCCTATTGCCAGGCACTGGCACAGGCCGGAGTAACGGTAGAACGTCTGGAGCCGCTGGACGATTTTCCCGACAGCGTGTTTATCGAGGACAACGCAGTGATCCTCGAAGGCCGGGCCGTTCTCTGCTCCATGAAAGAAGCCGGCCGGAAGGAGGAGGTCTCGTTCCTGGCGGACACGCTTCAGTCGCGCGTACCGGTGATGCGCCTGCAGCCGCCGGTGTTCATCGACGGCGGCGACGTCCTGCAAACGGAAAATACCGTATTCGTCGGCCTCTCCCAACGCACCGGTCAAGAGGCGGTGGAAGCCCTGCAGTCCCTCACCCCCAAACCGGTGATTCCCGTGCCGGTAAAAAAGGGACTGCACCTCAAAACTTCGGTCAGCTTTCTGGGAAATAATTTACTGGTCATTCGGCCCACCGGTGTGGAGGCCGGCTGTTTTAAAAAATTCGAATGGATCGAAGTGAAGGAAGACCAAGCCTACGCGGCGAATTGTCTGGCGGTGGGAGACTCTGTGATCCTGCCCGCCGGGTTCCCGCAATTGGAGCAACGTATCGGGCAACACGGTTTTAAAACCCTGCCGGTGGTCCTGAGCGAATTCCAGAAAGCCGACGGCGGCGTGACTTGCCTGAGTCTGGTAATGACTCTTTAGACAGATCATTATCCTATTCACCCAACAGTTTGCGGACTTGGGCATAACGGTAGCCGAAAATCTTTTCCAGATCCTTTTTGATGAACGGATACGCCAGCGTATCGCCCGGCACCCCGAAAGGAATCCGGTACAGCGCCCGGTCGCGGATCAGGGTTCCGCCGTCCTGCTCGATAAAGGTATGCGAATGGTCCCATTTTTTGTACGGCCCGCGGGTCTGGGTGTCGCTGAACCCGGTCACCGGCTGCCAGTCGTGGATCTGCGACTGCCAGCGGAACGGAATGCCGTGCAGTTTCAACCGGTAATCGATGCGCGTTCCTTCCTGCAATTGTTCCGTGGATAGACCCAGCACCTTGAACGACAGATGCGGCGGGGTCAACTGCTCCAGGTTTTTGGCGTCGCTGAAAAATGAAAAGACCTCATCAATGGATTTGGGCACCCATTGTTCCATCAACAGCACATGGTCTCTCCGGTCGCAGATATCCTGCAGGGCCGCCTTCAGTCCGGGAAACTCAAAAGCGTAACCCGACTCCTCCGCCTTTTGGGAGACGACCTTCTGGCTGTCCAGCACCACCTCTGCCGCTTCGCCCAGAAGGAGTTTCAATGCCCACCCCGGCACGGTGAACAGGTGAGGACGTTTGAGAACGCCGGCCAGCGTGCGGGTGAACTCCGCGTTGGTGACCGGCTCGGGACTGACGGCGTTGACCGGACCCTGCACCGAATCGGTTTGGATAATGTGACCGATGAGGCCCGCGATGTCGCGCACGTGAATCCAACTCATCCATTGTTTGCCGAATCCGACTTTCCCGCCCAGCCCCATCCGAAACGGCGGGAGCATCGGTTGCAACGCGCCGCCGTCCTGCCCCAGAGCGACGCCGATCCTGAGGGACACCGTGCGGATACCGGCCGACTCCGCCTGCCGGGCCGCTTGTTCCCATTGCCGGCACAAATCGGCGAGAAAGCTCCGGCCCGGCTCCGCGGACTCGGGCAACGATTCGCCGCTCCGGTCACCGTAGAACCCGATGGCCGAGGCGCATACGAACACCTTCGGTTTGCGTTCCAATCCCTGCATCACGGCAACCAGTTGCCGGGCGGATTCAACGCGTGACTTGACGATTTCCTTTTTGCGGGAAGACGTCCAACGGTTGATGATATTCTCGCCCGCGAGGTGCACGACCGCATCGACCCCTTCGAACGCCTCCCGCGGCGGCGGCCCGTCGGCGCCCCGCCACACAAACAGCCCGCAGGCGACGGGCAGACGCACCGGCGCGGTTTTCAGATCGCGGGTCAACACCACGATATCGTGTCCGCGCTCGCGCAAAAGGAGAGTCACCTGCCAGCCGATAAACCCGGTGGCGCCTGTGATCAGAATTTTCATGAATCCCTTTCCTGAATTGTTTTGAAGGGTCTTGTTTTAGAGGCGGAAACACCTCATAATAAACCGCCTTGAAACCCGGACCCCGTCCCGCGGCGAGGGGAGTTTGTATTCCAAATTGAGACAAGGAGATTCCATGCCCTATCAGGAAAGCCCTCACTATATCGATGAAACGCCCGGAACCAAGTATTATTGTACCTGTGGCGAATCGGCAAATAAACCCTACTGTGACGGTTCCCACGAAACCCAAGACACCGGCAAATCCCCCATGGAATTTGAGGTGGAAAAAGCATGCCGCATGGTCATCTGCGATTGCGGCCAAACCAAGACCTCGCCGAGGTGCGACGGGTCCCATAACAAGTGAGTCTGTTGCCTGATTGAGGTCTATCGCCTGCCTCGCTTTCAAAATCCATTTCACCCGCCTGCGGGCGGTTTTCAGGAACCCGTCGGGCCGTCCCTCATTGCATTATGGAACGCCATATTCAGATCCTGACCCGCGCCCAGTTGTTTCTATTGATGGTGTTCACTCTGGCGGGCCAGTTTTCGATCAGCATCACCCACATATGCGGATTCCTGGGGGGCGGGTTGTGGCTTTACAAAGTCCACCTCACCCGTTCCCGGGTGCGCCTGCACTGGCCGCTGTGGATCCCGTTCACCGTCTTCAGCCTGGCCAGCATCCTGGCCGTCCTCACGGCGCTGGACCCGTTCCGCAGTTTCGAGCATTTGAAACGGCTGTTCGAAATGGGCATCTTCTTCTGGGTGCTCAATACGCTCGCCGACCCGGACCTGCGAAACAATCTACAGGCTTTCATCGATAAATTCCGGCAGACCCGTCCGGCACAACTCTTCAAGGATACCCGGGGAGCGGTCACTTCCGTTTCGCCGCGCAATTTTTTTATCGGATTGATCCTGTTCACTGCTTCTCTGTCCGCCCTGACCGGCCTGACGCAGGTGTTGCAGAATGGTCTTTCGATTCACCACCGGATCGCCGGTACGCTCAGTATTCACATGACCTTCGCGGGGATTCTGATGCAGACCGCTCTGGTGGCCGCAGCGTATCTGTTGTTTCGCAATAAAAAAAACGCCTGGGTCTGGGGGTCGCTGGTGCTGATGCTCCTCGCCCTTGTGCTCACGCTGACCCGCCAGGCCTGGCTGGGTTTCGGTTCCGGTCTGTTGGTCCTGTTGATTTTCCGCAAACCGCTCTTGATCCTGATGGCACCCATCCTCGCGGCCTTGCTGTTCTGGATCGCTCCGGCTCCCGTCCAGGAACGGATGATCAGCGTCGCGAATCTGGATGACACCACCTTTCAGCAGCGGCTCTCCATGTGGCGGCTTGGGTGGGCCATTTACCAGGATTATCCAGTGACGGGATGCGGGTTTCACTGCCTGTTGAAAGTGGGCCAGGATTATCCGGAATACAAAAACCTCGCCCGGCCCTATCGCACCCTGCACAGCAACATCGTGCAGTTGGCGATCGATACCGGAGCGGTGGGCGTTCTGGCGTGGCTGTTTTTATGGCTGAGTTATTTTGTCGCAGTGGGACGCCAATTGAAATCCGGGGACGACCCGGAGCAGCGCTGGGTGGTGCTGGCCAGCCTCAGCGCGGTGACGGCGTTTCTGGCCGGCGGCGTTTTCGAAACCAATTTTTACGATTCGGAAGTGGTGATGATGGCCTACTACCTCATGGCCCTGCCGTTCATCCGCCGCCCGGAGCTTGCCGCCTGACCGGTCCACCGTCTACCGCGAGTCAATGCAGGCGGCTTTTGCGGTTGGCTTCATACAGCTTGATGTATTTCATGTAAGCGGCAAGCCCCTGGCAGAACGCGATGTGGAATCCTTCGTAGCCGTCCAGGAAACCTTTGCGGATCAAGTATCCTTTCAGAAACGCCCCCAGCCCGTGGGATACGGCTTTCAACGGCGACGCCTGGACCCTTCCCTGATTCTGCTCGGCGAACAGGGTCGAATAAAACTGTAGTTTGGTTATCAAGCTCCCGGCGTTGTCGTATGGATAATGCTTGAGCACCCCGGACAAATCGGCGACCGCCATCCCCTCTTTCACCACCACGCTTTCGTGAACGTTGTTATCGTTGAAGGCGGTCCGCGTTTTATTGTACAGGCGCAGAATTCTGTCCGGGTACCAGCCGCAACCGCGGATGAATTTGCCGTTGTAATAGGATTGGCGTGAAAACCGGTACACCCGGCTGTCATCCAGGGCGAGCGAACAAATTTCCGAAGACAATTCAGGAGTGACCACTTCGTCGGAGTCGATGGACAAAATCCAGTCGTGACGCGCCAACCCGGCGGCGCGGTTCTTGCTGGGGCCGAAGCCGTCGAATTCCCCCTCTTCGATCCGGACGTTGCCGAAACCGCGGGCGATCTCCAACGTCCGGTCGGTCGATCCGGTATCCATGAGCAGGACTTCATCGAAAGACGCCAGCGACTGCAGGCATTGTCCGATATATTTTTCGCCGTCCTTGACGATGAGGGCCACGCTGATCATAGAGACCGGTCCCGGAAGGTTCGTAATCCTGTTATTGTAACCGGATTCCGAATATGAATGAAACCCCGGCAGGTTTAAAGAAACGGCAAGCGGGATCTCAGGCGGGCCCATTTCAGCGCCAGGGTTTCCTCCGGCTCCTTCAGCGGGCCTTCAAACGGAGTGGCCATTCGTAGATAATTTTTAAAAAAATAATAACTGGTTACATTCCATTTTTTGGCAAACTGTTTTCTGCCGTCATTGCCCCGGACAATTCGCTTGACACTCTTGGATTGAAAGTGAAAAACGCGGCTCCGGGACACTCCTTTAAAATAACGGACCCCGGCCTGCCACAGCTTCATGGAAAAATCGGAGTCGGAATAGAAGCCGGGTGAAAACTCCACGCTGTAACCGCCCACAAGGTCCCACATTTTTTTGTGCACGAGAATCGC